>JAPPLJ010000053.1 GCA_028819475.1 Rhodospirillaceae bacterium | reverse complement strand
CCCCCCCCCCCCCCCCCCCCCCCCCCCCCCCCCCCCCCCCCCCCCGCGGACCCTGTCGCGGTGCCGGGATCGGACATCGGTGCGGCGTCGGACGACCCCTCCCCTAGCCCCTCCCCCAAGGGGAGGGGGACTGCTGGACTTGGGGCGGAGAAGTCGGCCGGAAACGGGAAAACATGACGAATCATGACATTTCATGACACATGTTACAGGGCGCGCCCGCGGGCGCCGGTCCGGCGTCGAGGGCGGTTCCGGGCGGTCGCCGGCCGGTCCGGGGGCGCATCCCCGCCCGTATTCCCGCCCCGGCGCCCGCCCGATCCCGCGCTACTGGACGAGCGGCGAGTCCGCGGCGGCGATGTCGAAGCCGGTGATGCGGGCGTCGCCGGCGAGCAGCTGGACATACTGGCGGAAGGCGCGGCGCCAGGACGCCTCCTGCAGATAGTCGGCGACCTTGCCGGCGACCGCCTCGTAGGGCAGCGCCCGGCCCGCCACGCGCTTGTCGACGCGCACGACATGGACGCCGTAGCGCGTCCTGACCGGGACCGGCGAGATCTGCCCCTCCTCCAGGTTGAACAGGAAGGTTTCCATCTCCGGCACCGTATCGCCGCGCGACAGCTGGCCGAGCCGGCCGTCATTGTGCCGCGAATCGCAGGCCGAATGCGCCTGCGCCAGCTCGCCGAACCGCTCCGGCGCGGCGGCCAACAGGCCGATCAGCTCCGCGGCCTGCGCTTCGGCCCGGGCGCGCCGGTCTTCGTCGTCGGGCGCGGCGGCCAGCAGGATGTGCGCCGCCTCGACCAGGTCGGCGCTGTGGAAGCGCGCCGGGTTGTTGTCGTAGTAGCGGCGGCACTCGGCCTCGGCCGGCGCCGGAACGTCGACCTCGCGCTCGATCACGGCCTGGACCGCCGCCGCCTCGTCCGCCTCGTCCGCCGCGTCGATGCCGAGCGCGCGCGCCCGGTCGAGCAGCAGGGCCCGGATGACCAGCCATTCGGCCGCGGCGTGGCGGGCGGCGGCGACATTCTCCGCCGGGTGATACTGCATCTCGCGCAGGATCGCGTCCTCGTCGATGCAGCGATCGTTGACGCGGATCGCGGTCGCGGGCGGATCGGTCGTTATCGGACCGGCCGTGTTCGAATCGGGCGTGTTCGAATCGGGCGCGGCCGGATCGGGCATGGTCGAATCAGTCCCGGGCGCGTCAGGCGGCACGGCGGCCTTCCCGGGTGCGCACCACCTGGTAGCCGCGCCGCCCGAGATAGCCGACCGGCGCGCTCCAGATATGGACCAGGCGGCTGAACGGGAAGACCAGGAAGACGGTGACGCCGAGGAAGATGTGCAGCTGGTAGATCCAGTGGACGTCGGCGACATAGTCCGCCGCGTCGGCCTGGAAGGTGACGATCTTCTGCGCCCACAGCGACAGGGCGACCATGATCTCGCCGCCCTCCCGGTGCGCCCAGGAGAAGGGGATGGTCGCCATGCCGAGCACGAGCTGGACCCACAGCAGGGCCAGGATCGCGATATCCATGACGCTCGACGTCCGGCGGATGCGCTGGTCGGCGAGGCGCCGGTGCAGCAGCATGGAAAGGCCGATGAAGCAGACGATGCCGAAGATGCCGCCGGCGACGATCGCCAGCATCTGCTTGGCGCCGGAGCTGAGGCCGACGGCGTGGTAGATCTCCTTCGGCGTCAGCAGGCCGACGAGATGGCCGAGGAACAGCATCAGGATGCCGACATGGAACAGCACGCTGCCCATGATGAGCTGCCGGCGCCGCAGCAGCTGGCTCGATCCGCTGCGCCAGGTGTATTGCTCGCGGTCGAAGCGGATCAGGCTGCCGGCCAGGAACACCGTGGCCGCGAAATAGGGGTAGTAGCCGAAGACGAGGATATGGAACCAGTCGCCCATGATCATGCTCCGTCCTGCCGGGGCGGATGCGGGTGCGGGTCTGCCGCAAGCTCCGCCATGCGGTTGAGGGTGTCGCGCGCCGCGGCGCAGCCGCCGTCCGGGGCTCCGGCCGGGGCGCCATCGAAGGCCGGCGCCTCCTCCCATTCCTTGTCGAGGTCGGCGGCTTCCTCTTCGGGCGGCCTGTCCCGTTCCAGGAGGCTGTCGACGGCGGCGCGGTCGGGTTTCCGGGCGGCCAGTTCCTCGAGCGCCCGGAAGACCCCGGCATAGTCGCTGCCGCGCCGCTCCAGCCGGATGCGGATCGCGGCGAGAATATGGGCCACGTCCGACAGCAGATCCGCCGCCTCGTGCGGCTCGACCAGGGAGAGGAATTCGAGGAACAGCGGCAGATAGTCGGGCAGTTCGTTCGACTCGATGCTGTAGCCGTGCGCCTCGTAATGCGCCGCCAGGTTGACCATCGCCTGGCCGCGGTCGCGGGATTCGCCGTGGATATGCTCGAACAGGTGCAGGGACAGGCTGCGCGACCGGTCGAACAGGCCGACATAGGCCTCCTGCGCGCTCAGCAGGTCGCCGAGGGTCAGCTGCGCCGCCAGCCGGTCGAGCGCCGCCGCGGCCTGCCGGGACAGGCGCGCCTCCGCCTTGACCAGGGCGGCGACCTCGCCCGCCGCCTCGGCCAGTTCGGCAGAGGGATAGTGCAGCAGGGCCGCCAGTGCCCGGTAGGTCTTCATCGGCCGGCCTTCATCTGCGGATCCTCATCGGGGGGCCTTCATCGGGGTGCGCCGGCCCGGTCCGCCCGGCCGCCGGCGCTCGGCCCGACCCGGACCTCGTGGCTGAACAGGTCGAGCTTGCCGCTGCCGCCGCTGCAGCCGTCGCCGAAGCTGAAGCCGCACTCGCCGCGCAGGTCGAAGGCCTCCTCGGCATATTCGCGGTGGGTCGTCGGGATCACGAACCGGTCCTCGAAGTTCGCGATCGCCATGGTCTGGTACATGTCCTCGATATCGGTCTCGGTGAGCCCGACCTGCTCGAGGACGCGAATTTCGCGCGCGCCGTCGACATGTTTGGCCCGCATGTAGGCCCGCATGGCGAGCATCCGCTCCAGGGCCAGTTTGACCGGCGCCTCGTCGCCCGCGGTCAGCATGTTGGCGAGGTACCGGAGCGGGATGCGCAACTGCGACACGTCCGGAATGGCGCCGTTCAAGCCCAGCGCACCGGCCTCGGCTGCCGACTGAATCGGCGAGAGCGGCGGCACGTACCAGACCATCGGCAGGGTGCGGTATTCCGGATGGAGCGGGAAGGCGACCTTCCAGTCCATCGCCATGCGCCAGACCGGCGAGCGCTGCGCCGCGTCGATCCAGGCCTGGGGCACCCCGTCTTCCAGCGCCTGCCGGATAACGGCCGGATCGAACGGGTCGAGGAAGATGTCGAGCTGCGCCTGGTACAGGTCCTGCGGATCTTCCGCCGCCGCGGCCTCCTCGATCCGGTCGGCGTCGTACATCAGCACGCCGAGATAGCGGATGCGCCCGACGCAGGTTTCCGAACAGACCGTCGGCTGCCCCGCCTCAATCCGCGGGTAGCAGAAGATGCACTTCTCCGACTTCCCGGAGCGCCAGTTGTAGTAGATCTTCTTGTAGGGGCAGGCGGAGACGCACATGCGCCAGCCGCGGCACTTGTCCTGGTCGATCAGGACGATGCCGTCCTCTTCGCGCTTGTAGATCGCGCCCGACGGGCAGGCCGCGACGCAGCTCGGGTTCAGGCAGTGCTCGCACAGCCGCGGCAGGTACATCATGAAGGTGTTTTCGAACTGGCCGTAGATGTCCTTTTCGAGCGCCTCGAAATTCACGTCCTTGCTGCGCTTGGAGAATTCGCCGCCGAGGATTTCCTCCCAGTTCGGACCCCATTTCACCTTGTCCATCCGCTCGCCGCTGATCAGCGAGCGCGGCCGCGCCGTGGGCGGCGCCTGGGATTCGGGCGCGTTGTGCAGATGCTCGTAGTCGAAGGTGAAGGGCTCGTAATAGTCGTCGATCTGCGGCATGTCCGGATTGGCGAATATCTTCGCCAGGATGCGCAGCTTGCCGCCCATCTTCGGCACGATGCGGCCGTTCTTCTTGCGCACCCAGCCGCCGTTCCAGACCTCCTGGTTCTCCCATTCCTTGGGATAGCCGACGCCGGGCTTGGTCTCGACATTGTTGAACCAGACGTATTCCATGCCCTCGCGGCTGGTCCAGACATTCTTGCAGGTCACCGAGCAGGTGTGGCAGCCGATGCACTTGTCGAGGTTCAGGACCTTGCCGATCTGCGCGCGAATCTTCATTCCGCCGCCTCCATCGCCGATTCCATGGCCGATTCCATGGCAGGGCCCCGGTAGGGGCCTTCCAGCCAGTCGACCGTCTGCATCTTGCGCACGATCACGAACTCGTCGCGGTTCGAGCCGACGGTGCCGTAGTAGTTGAAGCCGTAGGATTGCTGGGCGTAGCCGCCGACCATGTGGGTCGGCTTGACGGTGGCGCGGGTGACCGAGTTGTGGATGCCGCCGCGCGACCCCGTCACCTCGCTGCCCGGCACGTTCACGATCTTCTCCTGGGCGTGATACATCAGCGTCATGCCCTCCGGCACCCGCTGGCTCACGACTGCGCGGGCGACCAGGGCCCCGTTCGCATTGTAGGCCTCGATCCAGTCATTGTCCTCGATGCCGGCTTTGCCGGCGTCGATTTCGCTGATCCACACGATCGGCCCGCCGCGCGACAGGGTCAGCATCAGCAGGTTGTCGGTGTAGGTGCTGTGGATGCCCCATTTCTGGTGCGGCGTGATGAAATTCAGCACGACCTGCGGACTGCCATTGTCCTTGTCGTCGATGATCGGCCGGATCGTCTTCGTATCGATCGGCGGCTTGTACACGCACAGCTGTTCGCCGAAGGCGCGCATCCAGAGATGATCCTGGTAGAGCTGCTGCCGCCCGCTCAGCGTGCGCCAGGGGATCAGTTCGTGGACGTTGGTGTAGCCGGCGGTGTAGGTGACGTTTTCCGCCTCGACGCCGGACCAGGTCGGCGAGGAGATGATCTTGCGCGGCTGCGCCTGCAGATCGCGGAAGCGCAGCTTGTCTTCCTCGCGCGCCGCCGCCAGGTGCTCGTGCTCGCGGCCGGTAGCCTTGCCCAGCGCCGCCCACGCCTTGACCGCGACATGACCGTTGGTCTCCGGGGCCAGCGCCAGGACGACCTCGGTCGCGTCGATATCGGTCTCGATCTTCGGCAGGCCCTTCGAGACGCCGTCCTCGCGCACCTCGCCGTTCAGCCGCTTGAGGAATTCGACCTCGTTCTCGGTGTTCCAGCTGATGCCCTTGCCGCCGTTGCCGGCCTTCGACATCAGCGGACCGAGCGCGGTGAATTTCTTGTAGGTGCTCGGATAGTCGCGCTCGACCACGACCATGTTCGGCATGGTCTTGCCCGGAACGGCTTCGCATTCGCCCTTCTTCCAATCCCTGACATCGGTCGCCTGCGCCAGTTCCATCGGTGTGTCGTGCAGGGTCGGCACCAGCACGAGGTCGCGCTCCGTGCCCAGTTCCCCTTCGGCGACCTCGGAGAATTTCTTCGCGATGCCCTTGAATATCTCCCAGTCGCTGCGCGTCTCCCACACCGGGTCGACCGCGGCGGAAAGCGGGTGGATGAAGGGGTGCATATCCGACGTGTTGAGATCGTTCTTCTCGTACCAGGTCGCCGTCGGCAGGACGATGTCCGAGTAGAGGCAGGTCGTCGACATGCGGAAGTCGAGCGTCACCAGCAGGTCGAGCTTGCCTTCCGGCGCGGCGTCGTGCCAGGCGACCTCGACCGGTTTTCGGTCGCCCGATTCGCCGAGTTCCTTGCCCTGCACGCCGTGCTGGGTGCCCAGCAGGTGCTTCAGGAAATATTCATGGCCCTTGCCGCTCGACCCGAGAAGGTTGGAGCGCCAGACGAACAGGTTGCGCGGCCAGTTCGCCGGATTGTCCGGATCTTCGCAGGACAGGCGCAATGTCCCGGCCTTGAGCCCGTCGACCGCTGCTGCCACCGGATCGCCATCGCCGGTCGCACGGGTCACTTCCAGCGGGTTGGTTTCCAGCTGCGGGGCGGAAGGCAGCCAGCCCATCCGCTCCGACCGGACGTTGAAGTCGACCAGGCTCAGCGACTCCCAATCGCCTTCTGGCGCCAACGGCGAGACGATTTCGTCGACGGCCAGCTTCTCGTAGCGCCACTGGTCGGTGTGGCTGTACCAGAACGAGGTGCTGTTCATCTGCCGCGGCGGGCGGTTCCAGTCGAGGGCGAAGGCGAGCGGCAGCCAGCCGGTCTGAGGCCGCAGCTTCTCCTGTCCGACATAATGCGACCAGCCCCCGCCGGGTTTGCCGACGCAGCCGCACATCACCAGCATGTTGATGATGCCGCGGTAGATCATGTCCATGTGGTACCAGTGGTTGAGCGCGGCGCCGACGATGACCATCGAGCGGCCCTCTGTCTTGTGCGCGTTCTCCGCGAACTGGCGTGCCACGGAGATCACCTTGTCCCGGGCGACGCCGGTGATGCGCTCCTGCCACGCCGGAGTGTAGGGCACGTCGTCGTCGTAGGACTCGGCGACATTCCCGCCGCCGAGCCCGCGATCGAGCCCGTAATTCGCGACGAACAGATCGTAGACCGAAGCGACCGGCGTCGCGCCGTTCAGCGTCTCGACCGTCTTCACCGGCACGTTGCGCCACAGCACGTCGTCATGGTCCGTGCCGGCGAAATGATCGTGCTGCGCGTTGCCGAAATAGGGGAAGCCGACCGGAGCGATATCGTCCCTGATGTCGATCAGGCTCAGGCGCAGTTTCGTCTCCGCGCCGTCGGCGCCGTCCTTTTCCTCGATGTTCCACTTGCCGGTTTCGCCCCAGCGGAAGCCGATCGAGCCGACCGGGCAGACCAGCGCGTCGCCCCGGGCCTCGTCGACCGCGACGGTCTTCCACTCGGGATTGTTGGATTGCCCGAGCGCGCCGGGCACGTCGGAGGCGCGCAGCATGCGGTCCGGCACGTAGCCGTCCCCGGTTTTCCGCAAGGTCACCAGGAACGGCATGTCGGTGTAGCGCCGGCAATAGTCCTCGAAATACGCGCTCTTGCCGGTGAGGTGCCATTCCCTGAGGATCACATGGCCCATCGCCATTGCCAGCGCGGCATCTGTGCCCTGCTTGGGATTGAGCCAGATGTCGGCAAATTTCGACGCCTCGCTGTAGTCCGGTGTGACCGTCACCGTGGTCGCGCCCTTGTAGCGGACCTCGGTCATGAAATGGGCGTCGGGCGTGCGCGTCTGCGGCACGTTCGAGCCCCACATCATCAGGAAGGTGGAGTTGTACCAGTCCGCGCTTTCCGGCACGTCGGTCTGCTCGCCCCAGGTCTGCGGGCTCGACGGCGGCAGGTCGCAATACCAGTCGTAGAAGCTCATGCACACGCCGCCGATCAGCGACAAGTAACGCGAGCCCGCCGCGTAGGAGACCATAGACATGGCCGGGATCGGCGAGAAGCCGATCACCCGGTCCGGCCCGTGGGTCTTGATCGTGTAGACGTTGGCCGCCGCGACAATCTCGTTAACCTCGTCCCAGTCGGAACGGACGAAACCGCCCAGCCCGCGCACGCGCTGGTAGTCGGTGCGCCTGGCCGGGTCTTCGACGATCGATGCCCACGCCGCGACCGGCGCCATGGTCTTGCGCGCCTCGCGCCAGTGCCGGACCAGCCGGCTACGCACCAGCGGATATTTCAGCCTGTTGGCGCTGTAGATGTACCAGGAATAGCTGGCGCCCCGCGAGCAGCCGCGCGGTTCGTGGTTCGGCAGGTCCGGCCGGGTCCGCGGATAGTCGGTCTGCTGCGTTTCCCAGGTGATGATCCCGCCCTTGACGTAAATCTTCCAGCTGCACGAGCCGGTGCAGTTCACGCCATGGGTCGAGCGCACGATCTTGTCGTGCTGCCAGCGCGCCCGGTAGGAATCCTCCCAGTCGCGGTCCTCGTTGGTGACGATGCCGTGTCCGTCCGCGAAGGTATCGACGGTCTTCCTGAAGAAGGTCAGCCGGTCCAGGAAATGGCTCATCGGGTCCGTCTCCTTACGGGTTCTTCACATACGCATTCTTGCGCAGATAGAACCACCAGTTGATGCCGATACAAACCAAATAGAAGGCTGCGAAGCCGTAAAGGGCGTATTCCGGCGTGGTCGCCTTGATCTGCTCGCCGAACACCTTGGGGATGATGAAGGCGCCGTAGGCGGCGACTGCCGATGTCCAGCCCAGAACCGGGCCGGCCTGCACCTTGTCGAAGACAATGGCGATGGTGCGGAAGGTGGAGCCGTTGCCGATCCCGGTCGCGGCAAACAGGATCAGGAACAGGATCAGGAAAGGTACGAAATATTCTTCCGGCGTCGGCGAGGCGTAGGCGAGCGACAGGAAGTACGCGACGCCCAGCGCGCAGACGACCATGACGACGGAGATGATCTGCGTAACCAGCGCGCCGCCCAGGCGGTCGGAAATCATGCCGCCGATCGGGCGGATCAACGCGCCGATAAACGGCCCGGTCCAAGCATACATCAAGGCGCTCGGCCCGTTCGGGTTGACCGTCGTGTGGGTCATCACGCCGTCGACCTCGATATGCTGGAAGCCGAACACCACCTTGATCGCGAGGCCGAAGGCGGCGGCGTAACCGATGAAGGAACCGAAGGTCATCGTGTAGATGACCGTCATCGCCCAGGTGTGCTTGTTCTGGAAGATCGAGTATTGCTGGTCGAGGCTCTGGCGGATCGTGCCGGGAATGAGCCGCAAGGCGAATACCGTTGCAGCAATGACGAGAGGCAGGACGAGCCACTTGCTCAGTTCCAGGCCGGAGCCGCCGGCCTTCTCCGGCAGCAGCAGCCACAGTCCGATCGCCGCGGTAATCAGGCCGATCGCCAGCATGCCCAGGATCTTGCCGAAGGCAGCGACCGTCGAGCCGAGGCCCGGCGAGACATGGCTCGCAGTGATGTTGTTCATGCCGAACCATGCGGCGATCACCAGCGGAATCAGGATGGCGACCCAGATATAGCCTGCGTTGTGGATATAGGTCTCGGTCCCGGCGGGAATCTTGCCGACAAGGGTGCCCGAACTGTTCTCGAGAATCAGTGCGGAACCGCCGAAAACACCGATCGTCATCACCAGCGGCACCAGGATTTGCATTGTGGTGACGCCGAAATTGCCGAGGCCGGCATTCATGCCGAGCGAGTAACCCTGGACCTTCTTCGGATAGAAAAACGAGATGTTCGACATTGAGGAGGCGAAGTTGCCGCCGCCGAAGCCCGACAGCAGAGCCATGATCTGGAACTGCCACAGGGGCGTTGCTGGATCCTGCAGCAGGAAGCCCGTTCCCGCCGCCGGGAGGATTAACAGCGCCGTCGTCAGGAAAATCGTGTTGCGGCCGCCTGCAATGCGGATGAAGAAGGAGGAAGGGATACGCAGGGTCGCGCCGCTCAGTCCGGCGATCGCGGCAAGGGTGAATAGTTCCGCCTGGGAGAAGGGGAACTTCAGATTGATCATCTGAACCGTGATGATCCCCCAGTACAGCCACACCGCGAAGCCGCACAGCAGGCAGGGAATCGAGATCCAGAGGTTCCGCGTTGCGACACGCTTGCCTTCGGCTTGCCAGAAGGCGTCGTCCTCCGGATCCCAGGCCGCCAGGTTCTTGGCCATCTGATTCCCTCTCCGTTTCCTGTTGCCGTCCACGAAATGGCCGACGAGCCGGGATCCCTTACTGCGCGGAGGCCGGTGCCGGTTCCGGCTCGTTCGGAACGTCGCTGAGATAGCGCTCTTCGGCGAGCCCCGGATGGCGGCGGCGCTCCATGAGACGGATGGCGACGTGCATCCAGACCGTGCTCACCAGCACGATTGCGAACATCAGCATGAAGGAACTGGTCCAGACGCCGAACCAGTCGTTGAGAATGCCGAACGTGATCGGCAGGACGAAGCCGCCGAGGCCGCCGATCATGCCGACCAGCCCGCCGACGGAGCCGACATGGTGCGGGTAGTAGACCGGGATGTGTTTGTAAACGGCGGCCTTGCCGAGCGACATCACGAAACCGAGCAGCACGCTCAGGATGACGAAGACCGTCAGGCTGACTCCGAAGGTAAACTCGATCGGTCCTTCGATCCCCTGCACCGTGTACCGTGTGCTCGGGTAGCTCATGATGAACAGGCAGGCCAGCGACACGATGAAGGTCAGGTACATCACGAAGCGCGCGCCCCACTTGTCCGACATCCAGCCGCCGAGCGCGCGGAAGACCGAACCGGGCATGGAATAGGCCGCCGCCAGCATTCCGGCGGTGGCGAGCGACAGGTCGTAGGCGCCGACATAGAAGCGCGGCAGGTAGGACGCGAGCGCGACGAAGCCGCCGAACACGAAGAAATAATAGGTGGCAAAGCGCCAGACCTGCATGTTCTTGAGCGGTGCGAGCTGCTCTTTGGCCGAAACCGGCTTGAGCCCCTCGCGCTTGCGCGCCACCTCGGAGGGATCCGGCTTGGCCAGGAAGAAGAACGCGACGGCGGTCAGCGCGAGCACGACGGCATAGATCTGCGCGGTCTGTTCCCAGCCGAAGGCCAGCACCAGGAACGGCGCGCCGAAATTGGTGACTGCAGCGCCGACATTGCCGACGCCGAAAATGCCCAGGGCCGTGCCCTGATGCTGTTTCTCGAACCATTGAGACGTGTAGGCGATGCCGACGATGAACGACCCGCCGGCCAGCCCGACACCGAGGGCCGCGATCAGGAACACCTCGTAGGTCTGCACCTCGGACAGCAGCCAGCACGCGACTGCGGTCGCCAGCATCTGGATGGTGAAGACGAGGCGTCCGCCATATTGCTCCGTCCATACGCCCAGGAATATCCGGCTGACCGACCCGGTGAGGACCGGCGTTGCCACCAGAATGCCGAATTCTGTCTCCGACAGACCGAGATCCTGTTTGATCTTGACGCCGATGATCGAAAAGATCGTCCAGACGGCGAAACACACAGTGAAGGAGAAAGTACTCAGGCCGAGCGCACGGTAGCGGTCGCCCCCGGTTACCTCCGTCAGGTCGTGCATGGAACGAGGCTCCCCGAATTTGCGGCGACGCATTCGCGGCTTTCGCCGAACATTATGTGCCGCGGCCGGGGGAAAAAATGATCTAGATCAAGAGTCGATTTTTATCGCTGTGTTAAGTCCGCGATGTCCGGCTTGCCCGAACCTGACTGGCAGTTCCCCGGTGAACAGCGAGATCCTCAATCGGCTTGCCTCGATCGGCCCGTTTTCCGGTGTCTCCCGCGAAACGCTGGAGGCGGTTTTCCGCGACGCACGGGTCCGCCGCCTGCCCGCTGGCGCACTGGTTGCGGAACAGGGCGCAAGGCCGGCCTTTCTCGACGTGCTGCTCGAGGGAAATGTCGACCTGATCGGCAAGGGACCGGACGGGCGCGAGACCGTCGTCCAGTCCTGCGAACCGATGGATTGCTTCGTTCTGGCTGCGGTACTCACCGATGCGCCCAGCCTGGCGGGCGGGATCGCGGTCGCGCCGGTAGAGCTGGTGTCGATCCCCGCGCGAAGCGTCAGGGACGGCGCGGCGTCCGACCATCTCCTGGCCCTGAACCTGATGGGCGAACAGGCGCGGCAAGTCCGGACGATCATCCGCCGGATCAAGAACCTCAACCTGCGAAGCGCAACGCAGCGGCTGGGCTGTTATCTGATTTCCCAGTGCGACAGGACCGGCAGCATCGCGTTCGCGCTGCCGGTCCCCAAGCAGCAGCTGGCCGTTCAACTCGGCATGACCCCGGAAAGCGTATCCCGGGCATTCGCCGCACTGCGCGAATATGGCGTTTCGGTGTCCGGACGCACGGTGAAGCTCCGGAACCCGGACCTGGTGCGCGCCAATTGCGCGCCCGACCCGCTGATCGATCGCGACTGGCGCGAACCGCCGGCCGCTTGCGGCGACAGCCCGCCCGGTTGACCGCCGAAGGGACGGCCCCGGGCCTCCGATTCGGCGGCGCCGGGCCTGCAGGATCTCAGGCGGGCGGCGTGTAGCGCACCACCTGCTGCTCGATGGCGCCGAAAATGGAGGCGCCGGCGTCGTCGAACATCTCGACCCGGACGGTGTCGCCGAACGCCATGAACGGCGTGTTCGGCGCGCCGTGTTCAACGGTCTCGATGGCGCGGATTTCGGCGATGCAGGAATAGCCGTCCTTCGGGTCGACGTTGGAGACCGTGCCCGAGCCGACGATCGTGCCGGCGCCGAGCCGGCGGGTCTTCGCGGCGTGGGAGACCAGCCGCGGCAGGCTGAAATTCATGTCCACCCCGGCATTGGGCCGGCCGAATTCCCGGCCGTTCCAGTGTGTGACCAGCGGCAGATGGACCTTGCCGTCGCGCCAGGCGCCGCCGAGCTCGTCGAGGGTGACGGCGACCGGCGAAAAGGCCGTGCTGCCCTTGCCGTTGAGGAAGCCGAAGCCCTTGGCCAGTTCGGCCGGGATCAGGCCGCGCAGGCTGACATCGTTGAGGATCGCGGCGAGGCGGATGCGCCCGGCGCACCGCTCCGGACTCGCGCCCATCGGCGTGTCGTCTACGACCACGGCAACCTCGGATTCGAAGTCGATGCCGTAGCTCTCGCTCGCCATCGGGATGTCGTCGCGCGGGCCGTAGAAGGCGTCGCTCTCGGCCTGGTACATCAGCGGATCGTCGAGGAATTCCGGCGGCATGGACGCGCCGCGCGCCTTGCGCACCAAGGCAACGTGGTTGAGGTAGGCGCTGCCATCGACGAACTGGTAGGCGCGCGGCAGCGGCGAGGCGCAGGCCGCCGGGTCGAAGTCGAACGCGCCCGGCGCCCGGCCGGCGTTCAGGTCGTCGTACAGGCCGTGCAGCGGCGCTTCGGCCACCGCCCAGTCGTCCAGCGCCGCCTGCAGGGTCGGCGCGATGCCGCCCGCCCGCACGGCATAGGCCAGATCGCGCGAGACGACGACGAGCGTACCGTCCCGGCCGCCTTCCTTGAGCGTTCCGAGTTTCATGCGAAGGGCCCTTTCCGAGATGGACTGCGGCGCGGCCGGCGCAACAGGATGGCGCAAAAGGAGGCCGGGCCGGCGGCGCTATGCCTTCAACACGCCGCGGCGCAGCTGGTCAAGCTCGATGCTCTCGAACAGGGCCTGGAAGTTGCCCTCGCCGAAGCCATCGTCGCCCTTGCGCTGGATGACCTCGTAGAAGATCGGCCCGATGGCGTTTTCGGTGAAGATCTGGAGCAGCCGGCCGCCGTCTTCGGTCGGCGCGCCGTCGATCAGTATCTGCAGGCGCTTCAGCTCGTCGACCGGCTCGCCGTGGCCGGGCAGGCGCGCCTCGATGCCGTCGTAATAGGTGTCCGGCGTCGCCATGAAATCGGTGCCGCGGGCGCGCATGGCCTCGACCGTCCGGTAGATGTCGGCGGTCGACAGCGCGATATGCTGGATACCCTCGCCGTTATAGGCCTCGAGATATTCGGCGATCTGGCTCTTGTCGTCGGAGCTTTCGTTGATCGGGATGCGGATTTGGCCGCACGGGCTGGTCATGGCGCGGGATTTGAGGCCGGTCAGCTTGCCCTCGATATCGAAATATTTGATCTCGCGGAAGTTGAACAGCCGTTCGTAGAAGGCCGCCCAGCTGTCCATCCGGCCACGGTGGACGTTGTGGGTGAGATGGTCGACCGCCTCGAAGCCGACGCCGTCGTGATCGAGCGACCCGTCGATCTCGAAATCGACATCGTAGATCGTCCCGCCCGCCCCGTAGCGGTCGACAAGGTAGATCAGCGAGCCGCCGATGCCCTTGATCGACGGGATGTTCAGCTCCATCGGTCCGGCCTGGTCCGGCCCCGGCTCGGCGCCGAGATCGAGGGCGCGTTGCCAGGCCTTCACGGCATCCTTCACGCGGAAGGCCATGGCGCAGACCGAGGGGCCGTGTACCCGGGCGAAGGATTGGGCGAAGCTGTCCGGCTCGGCGTTCAGGATGAAGTTCACGTCGCCCTGGCGGTAGAGGGTGACATCCTTGTGCCTGTGCCGCGCGGCGGCGCGGAAACCCATGCGCTCGAACAGGCCGGCGAGCGCCTGCGGGTCCGGCGCCGTGTATTCGACGAATTCGAAGCCGTCCGTGCCCATCGGGTTGCCCGTCGGATAGCTCCCATCGCTGCCGCCATTGCCGGCGGGTCGTGTTGCCCCGGACATGAATCCGCTCCCTTGATTTCCTCCGGAAACCATATTAGTTTCATTTGAAACTAAATCAAGAGGAAAACATGGCCGGTCCCGCTGTACCCCGGCGCCTCGATCTCGAAGCCTACCTGCCTTACCGCCTGTCGATCCTGTCGAATACGGTCTCCGGCGCAATCGCGGCGATCTACGAAGTGCGCCACGGCCTGTCGGTTGCCGACTGGCGTCTGATGGCGGTCCTGGGCATGGACCCGGACCGGCCGCTGACCCAGACGGCGCTCTGCGCCCGCACCCGGATGGACAAGGTGCAGGTCAGTCGGGCCGTCAAGCGGCTGCTCGATTTCGGTTATATCGCGCGCGAGGTCGACGCAGCCGACCGCCGCCGGGCCCACCTGCGGCTGACCGCCGGCGGCCGCACGGTATACGGCGAGGTCGCCCCGGCCACCCTGGAATGGGAACGGGAATTGCTGTCGCGGCTGACCCCGGCCGAGGCGGCGATCCTCGATACGGTCATCGCCCGCCTGCAGCAGGTCGCGGACGAGATGGCCGCCGGTTCCTGACTGGCGAAGGGCCGGCCTCAGGCGCGATCGGCGATCGCTTCGATTTCGTGCTCTTCCGGGAAGCGGCCGGTCGCCTTCTTGGAAAAGACCGGTTCGCCGTCGAGGCTGATCTCGAACACGCCGTTCCCGCCCTTGACCAGTTCGACCTCGGCGCCATCGATTCGGGAGAACCTGTCGCTCACACGGAGCGCGCGCGGCTCGTAGTTTCAAACGACGCAGTATTCGATCCTGAACTTCATCCGATTCTCCTGTCGCGGGCCCGTCGCGGGCGGCCGCTGCCGCGCGGCGACTATACAGGGCGCCCACCCGGCAGGCCAGCGCCCCGCACCCATATCGGCGGGTGTCATGGAATGTCATGATTCGTCATGTTTCCCGTTTCCACTCTTCCTGCCGCCCCGGATCGGTGCTGCACTCCGTCCGGGGAAGCCCATGGGAGATGGCGGGGCGTCATGAAATGTCATGATTCGTCATGTTCGGCTTTCGCGCCGTCCCGTTCGCCCGCGTCCGTCATTCCGACCGGAGCCGCCCATCGGACGGCGGAGTGAAGGAAACTCGTCGCGGGATTCTTGTGCCCATTCGATGGATTGAGCCGAGATCCCTCCACGCGCTGCGCTCGGTCGGCATGACGCGGAGGAAGAGCGTCCGATCGGGATGACGGAAGAGAAGGTCGCGATGTGTCATGAAATGTCAGGATTCATTGCAGGACCGGGGGTATCCGGCCATTTTGGTAATTTTTCATAATATAGGGTTTATTCCAAATATTCAAGATCGCCGTTCATTTTTTTTCAGGAACCGGCGGCAAGGCGCATCGTGGGACGAGGCGCGTTCTTGCGGCGGCACGCGGCGGCGCGCTAGGGTCCGCGCCAGTCCGGGAGACCGGCCGTCCGGCTTCGCCGCGGCGTCGCCCGGGAATCAGGCTGCCAAATCCGGAAGGGAGGATCCCGATGAAGCTCTACTACGATCCGCGTACCGTGAACTGCCGCAAGGTCGTCGCCGGTTTCAAGCATATGGGCGTCGCGTTCGACTCCGAGGATGTCGACTATTTCACGCAAGGCCAGCAGTCGCCGGATTACATGGCGATCAACCCCAACGCCGCCCTGCCCGCGCTGGTCGACGGCGATCTCAAGCTCTGGGAATCCAACGCGATCCTGCAATACGGCGCGGACAAGGTCGGCGCCGAAGGGGCCTATCCGAGCGACCTGGCGACGCGGGCGGACGTCAACCGCTGGCTGCTCTGGGAATCGAGCGCCTGGTTCCCGACCTGCTACGTCTACCTGGTCGAGAATGTGGTGAAGCCGATCCTCGAAGCGGAGCCGGACCAGGCGATCCTCGACGGCGAGGGGCCGAATTTCCACAAGCATGCAGCGATTCTCGACGACCGGCTCGACGGGCAGGACTGGCTGTGCGGGACGCCGGAGCCGACGATCGCCGATATCGCGGTCGCGTCGCCGATGCACCTGCACCAGTATCAGCAGCTCCCGCTCGGCGAGCATCCGAACCTCAGCGCATGGATGGGCCGAATGGAGGCGCTGCCGGCCTGGGAAAGCACCGACGTTGCGCCGCTGCTCGGGCTGGCATAGTCCGTAGCAACGGGCCGCCGGCGATGGAAATATCGCCGGTCCCGTGCAGGACCCCATGACCGACGGGGAATTCGCGGGCCGCACGGCCCTGGTGACGGGCGGATCGCGCGGCATCGGCCGGGCGATCTGCCTGCGCCTGGCGGCGAGCGGCGCAAAGGTGGCGGTCAACTACGCCGCCAACCGGGAGGCGGCCGAAGAGACCCGCGCGGCCATCGAGGCCACCGGGGGCACAGCGGGCGTCTACATGGCCGATGTCGGCGACCGGGCGGCAACCGAGGCGATGTTCGACGCCGTCGAGCGCGAGCTCGGCCCGGTCGACCTGCTGGTCACCAACGCCGGCATCGCCCGCTCGGCCGACGCGCTTTCCATGACTGCCGAGACCTGGCACGAGATCATGCGGGTCAATCTCGACGGCACCTTCCACGCCGTCTGGCGCGCCAAGGACGGCATGGTCGAGCGCGGCTTCGGCCGGATCGTCTGCATCTCCTCGGTGCTCGGCCTGGTGCCGAACCCGATCGCGACCGAGCGCATGTTCGCCTACGGCACGTCGAAGGCGGCGATTATCGGTTTCGTCCGGCAATGCGCCGCCGCGCTCGGCCCGGCGGTGCGGGTCAACGGCGTCGCGCCGGGCTATGTCGAGACGGACATGACGGCCGACGTGTCGGAGGAGGCGCACGAGCGGCTGACCGCGGCAGCGGCCCTCAAGCGCTTCGGCCAGCCGGAGGAGATCGCCGAACTGGTCCACTTCCTGCTGAGCGAGCGCTCCAGCTTCACCACCGGCCAGACCCACATCGCCGACGGCGGCTACAAGTTCGTGCCGTAGCGCAGCGCGCGGCCTACTCCAGAACCGGCTCGGCCAGCGCCCAGGCGTCGCGCGGGTCTTCGATCTCGACGACCCAGAGGTCCGGGTCATAGCCGCGCTGGCGGGCGATATAGGCGTCGGCGTCGGCCTCCGGGACCGGATCGTCGCCGGTGCCGCGCCGCCAGGCCCGGCCGCCGTCCGGCGACGTCGTGGGCACATAGACGGTGCAGCCGGCGTCGAACCGATTGTGCTTGATCAGGATGGCGCCGGCATGCTCGTCGCCCCGGCGCACCAGGTAGGCATCGATGCCGTTGACCCGGCAGCGCCGGATTTCCGCATCGACCCAGATCGCCGCCTTGATGCGGGGGATCATGGGCGGGCTGATTCAGGAAACCCGGATTGTCACCCCGGCCGACCGGAGGGAGAGCCGGGGTCCAGAGCGGCAGGCACGACGTTTACCTGTGGCTCTGGACCCCGGATCGTCGCTCCGCTCCGTCCGGGGTGGCACGGATGGGGATTGGCAGGAGGAAGGCAGCGGGTTTCGCACAACGCCCCTAAATCACCCCGCCGGCGCGCAGGGCGGCGA
Source organism: Rhodospirillaceae bacterium (assembly GCA_028819475.1). NCBI lineage: Bacteria > Pseudomonadati > Pseudomonadota > Alphaproteobacteria > Rhodospirillales > Rhodospirillaceae > Rhodospirillaceae bacterium. The sequence goes on along the minus strand of JAPPLJ010000053.1, from coordinate 45,378 downwards.
TCTTCGCGGCGTCGTAGCCCAGGCCTTCCAGCACGCTCCCGGTATCTGCGCCCAGGCCGGGCGCCGGACGGGCGGGGGCCGGTTCCGCGGTGCGTACCGGCGGCGCGACCAGCCGGTAAGGGCCGTCGGCCCCGTGCTCCACGGTCTGGAGCCGGCCGGTCTCGGCGACATAGGGGTTGTCCAGCGCGGCGGCGATATCGTTGACCGGCGCGGCCGGCACGATGCCGGCGAAGCGCGCCAGCCAGTCGGCGGTGGTGCCGGCCTGCAAGGCCTCGTCCAGCATCCCGGTGATCAGGTCGCGGTTCTCCAGCCGGTCCGGGAAGCGCCGGAAGCGCGGGTCGTCGGCCCAGTCCGGCCGGCCGACGGCGCCGCACAGGGCGGGCCAGAACTTCTCCTTGTTGCACATCAGGAAGATCCAGCCGTCCGCCGTCCTGTAGAGTTGGCAGGGCGTGAGCGACGGATGGGCCGAGCGCGGCAGTCGCGGCTGGTTGAAGCCCGCGTTGAGATACCAGGCCGCCAGATAGCCCGTATTGTGCAGCGCGACGTCGAACAGGCTGACGTCGATATCCTGCCCCTGACCGGTGGCGCGTGCGCCGGTCAGTGCGGCCAGCAGGGCATAGGCCATCGCCAGACCCGTCATCATGTCGACGATGGACAGGCCGAAGCGCGACGGCGCGCCCTCCGGCTCGCCGGTCAGGGCGAAATAGCCGGCCTCGGCCTGCATGACATAGTCGAAGCCCGGCCAGGCCGCGCGCGGTCCGTCGCGCCCGTAGGCCGAGAGATGGGCGCACACGATCTTCGGGTTCGCCGCCTTCAGATGCGCGTAGGTCAGGCCCAGCTTCTCCGGCACGTCGCCGCGCATGTTGCTCGCCAGCGCATCGGCGGAGCGGACGAGGTCGTGCAGCACCGGCCGCGCCTCCGGCCGACTCAGATCGAGCGTGAGGCTCTTCTTGTTGCGGTTGAAGCTGTGGAAGAACTGGCTGTCGCCCGACGGGAAGAAATAGGGGCCGACGGTGCGCGCCATGTCGCCGCCGTCGTTCGGGTTCTCGATCTTGATGACCTCGGCGCCCTGGTCGGCGAGGAACATAGTGCCGAACGGCCCGGCGCCGTATTGCTCGACCGCCAGCACGCGCACCCCTTCGAGCGGCAGCATGGCGGTTACACCGGGTTCCGCGCGATCAGCTGCCTGGCTATGATCAGGCGCTGCAATTCGTTGGTGCCCTCGCCGATCGCCAGCAGCGGCGCGTCGCGGTAGTAGCGCTCGATATCGAATTCGGTGGAATAGCCGTAGGCGCCGTGGATGCGCATGGCCTCCAGGCTGTTCTCGACCGCCGCCTCGGTGGCGTAGAGCTTCGCCATGCCGGCTTCCATGTCGCAGCGCTCGCCCCGGTCGTAAGCCTGCGCCGCCGCACCGGTCAGCAACCGCGCCGCCTCGACCCGTGTCGCCATGTCGGCGAGCTTGATCTGGATCGCCTGGTGCTCGGCGATCGGCTTGCCGAAGGTCTTGCGGATCTGGGCGTACTCCACGGCCTTTTCGAGGCAGACCCGGGCGATGCCGACGCCGCGCGCCGCCACGTTGATGCGGCCCAGTTCCAGGCCGGCGAGAATCTGCTGCAGGCCGCGGCCTTCCTCGCCGCCGACCAGGTTGTCGAACGGCACCTGGCATTCGTCGAAGATCACCTGCCCGGTATCGACACCCTTGTAGCCCAGTTTCTTCAGCCGGCTCGTTTCGACGCCCTCGCCCTGCTCGACCAGCAGCAGGCTCATGCCCCGGTGGCGCGGTTCGGCCTCGGAATCGGTCTTGACCAGCACGGCGAGGATATCGCCCTCGACGCTGTTGGTGATCCAGCTCTTGGTGCCGTTGACGACATAAGCGTTGCCCTTGCGCTCGGCCCTTGTGCGCACGGCCTGGAGGTCGGTGCCGCAGTCCGGCTCGGTGAGCGCGATGCCGCCGCGCAGTTCGCCGGTCGCGAATTTCGGCAGGTAGCGCTGCTTCTGCTGCTCGGTGCCGAAGCGCTGGACTGCCGCCGCCATGATGAGATGCGAGTTGATGATGCCGGAAATCGACATCCAGCCCGCCGTGATCCGCTCGACGATTGCCGAGTAAGTCACCGCCGACAGGCCGAGGCCGCCATATTCCGGCGCGATGGTGGCGCCGAACAGGCCGAGCTCCTTCATGTCCTCGACGATGGCGTGGGGGTATTCGTCTTTCGCTTCGAGATCGTGGGCGACCGGCAGGATGCTGCGCTCGACGAAGCGGTCGATGGCGTCGAGGATGGCGGCGTCGCCATCGTTATGGGGCGCGTTCATGGTCAGGCCGTGGCGACTCCGGCGAGCCGGTCGTCGACGCCGAAGCCGCGCCTGGGCACGAGCATGGAGCGCCGGTAGGTCATGAAGACGGTGCCGTCGGCCTTCGTGCCCGTCGTGCTGGCGGTCACGATCCCCTGGTTGGGCCGGGACTGCGACTCGCGCTTCTCCAGCACTTCGGATTCGGCATAGATCGTGTCGCCGACGAAGACCGGCGCGGTCAGGCGGATATCGGTCCAGCCCAGGTTGGCGATCGCCTTCTGGCTGAGGTCGCTGACGCTCATTCCGGCGACGATGGAAAGGGTGAGCGCGCTGTTCACCAGCAGCTTCCCGAACTCGCTGTGCTTCGCGTATTCGGCATCGAAATGGATCGGGTGGGTGTTCATGGTGAGCAGCGTGAACCAGGTGTTGTCGGCCTCGCTGATCGTCCGGCCCGGGCGGTGCTCGTAGATGTCGCCGACCGTGAAATCCTCGTAGTAGCGGCCGGCGGATTCGCGGAACCGCCCGGCGGCGACCTCCTCCATCGTCGCGATCATGCCGCTTGACCGGCCACCGCGCGGATTGCCGATTCCCCGGCCGAGAGCCGGAGCACGGCGGAAACGTCCCCGGCCGTTTCCAGCGCCAGCAGGCCGTCGGCGAAGGCCTCGAGATCGGCAGGCGCGAGATACGGCGCGGCCAGGCCGTCGAACTTGGTGCGCAACTCGTCCTCGGTCAGGAAATTGCCCGGCTCGCCCTTCGGCACGGCGACGAAATCCTCGAAGGCACCGGCCGAAGTCGTCACCTTCACCGCGCCGGCCAGGTTGGCCGGATATTCGGCTTCGGCCCGCGGATCGGCGACCGGCCGAACCTTGCGGCACAGCGCCATCGCCTTTTCGTCGCCCAGCAGCGGTCCGTAGTCGTCCCACACCAACCCGCCGTTGATCAGGGCGGCAGCGGCGACGAAGGGCATGGAGAACTGGCCGTCGACGATGCCTTGCGGGTTCTGCTTGTCGACGAGCGGGTCGGCGACGATCTTCCAGCCGGTCTCCGGCAGGCCGACCTCGATCTCCTGCACGTCCTCCGGCCGGAGGCCGTGCTGCGCGCGCAGGCCGATGATCGCGTCCATCGCGGCATGGCCGTAGCGGCAGGACGGATAGGGCTTCACCGCGATCTGCATGGTCTCCCATTCCGCGCCGAGGCCGGCGATTGCCTTCGCCGGATCCGGGTCCGGCGCGTGGCTGGCGAGGAAGCCGGCCTTGCCCTCGAAGGCCTGGGCCGGGCCGCGATAGCCCTCGGCCGCCAGGGTCGCCGCCATCAGGCCGCACATGGCGGCGTGGCCGACATGGGAGCGCTTGGTCCAGGCGCCGTCGGCGAGGAACTGCATCGAGCCGGCGGCCTGGCTGAGGCAGATGCCGAAGGCGCTCTCGATCTGCCCGGCGTCGAGGCCCAGGATGTTGCCGGCCGCCGCCGCCGCGCCGAAGGCGCCGCAGGTCGCCGTGGGGTGGAAGCCGCGTTCGTAATGGTCGCTCGGGCCCAGCGCGAGGCTCAGCCGGATCTGGACCTCGTAGCCCGCGACGATGGCGGCGACTGTCTGCGCGCCGGATGCGCCGGCCTCTTCCGCCGCGGCGAGCGCCGCCGGGACGATCGGCGCGCTGGCGTGGATTGAGCCGCGGGCGTGGGTGTCGTCGAAATCCAGCGAATGGGCGAGCGCGCCGTTGATCAGCGCCGCGCCGGCCGCCGTGTAGCGCTCCGGATCGCCGATAACCGTCGCCGCGCCGCCCGTCATGCCGAGGCGCTTTACCGCCGCGACAAGGCTTTCGGTCGATTCGGCGTCCCGCCGCGCGCGCAGGGCGATGCCGAGCGTGTCGAAGAACAGCAGCTTGGCGCGGCGCGCGACTTCCGGCGGCAGGTCGCTGTAGGTCAGGCCGGCGGCGAACTGCGCCGCGGTGCGGGTGACGGGTGACATGGGAAGGCTCCCCGGTCGTCGGTTTCGTTCGGCTGCCCGACCATACCATGCGGGCTGGATCGTTCGACCCTCTTTGTCTGTCGCAGGACCCGGCTTGCCTTTCAGGCCGGCGGCAGGGCGACGCCGAAATGCCTTTCGAGGATATCGGCGATCAGCTCATAGCAGGCGCCGACGCGCACGACCTCCAGGGTCATCACGTTGAGCAGGGTCGAGGACGCCCTGTAGGGATGGTATTTGCGCAGGCCGTGATCGATGACGAGATCGGCAATGCCCGCGATCTCCGGCTCGATATCCTCGACCCGGAACTTGGTGCCGGTAAGCGACAGGTTCGCCGACGAGCCGAACAGGGGATGGCCCTCCTCCCGGCTCAGGCGGCAGATCTCCCGGTGAAACGGGCCGGCGTTGAGCAGCATGACGACGGTGCCGTCCTTCTGGCTGGCGGCGACCGCCTCGCGCGGCAGGGCCGCGAGCAGCGGATGATCCATGCGCGCCGGCGCGATGGCGCCGAGCGGCAGGTCGTAGTCCTCCGTGATGCAGGCGACGATCTCGGCGCCGCGCCGGTCGACGACATGGACCGCGCGGTGGATGGCGTTATCGGCCACCATGGCGTTGAGCTTTGCGGGCGCGCGCCGCTTGGCCTCGAAGATCCGCTTCAGCGCCGCCGCGCTGCCGCCGATGATCGAATAGCCGACGTCCATCGGCAGGATGCCGATGCCGCCGGCGGCGATGACATCGAAGGCGCGCCGTGCATCGCCGGCGATATCCGGTCTCGCCATGGTTCTTCGCCTCTTCGTCTGCCGGCCTCCGCCGCGGGCCTTGTGCAATTGCGCCGCCGCCCTATTGTGGCGCCGCCCCGAACGGATCGGGGCGCAGCAGGGAGGTACAGGGTGTTCGACGGCCGACCCATCGCGGAAGACGCAGCGCGCATTTTCGAGACCGTCTGCAACGGCGGCGTCGCGATCTTTCCGGTCAGCGTCGGCTACGCCATTGTCGGCCATGAGGAGGAATCCGTCCAGCGCATGTACCGCGCCAAGGAGCGGCCGTTCAGCAAGCCGTGCGGCAACTTCTGCGACTGGCAACTGTTCACCGAAGCGATCCGGGTGCCGGACCGGGCGCGCGACGTCGTGAGCGCCGTGATCCACGATCACGACCTGCCCTTCTCCATCGTCGCGCCGTTCGACGAAAGCCACCCGTTGATCCGCAGCCTGCCGCCCTTCGCGCTGAAGAACGCGACCCTCGCCGGCACGATGGACATGCTGCTCAACGCCGGCCCCCTGCACGACGAGATCGCCCGGCTGGCGCGCGAGAACGCCTATGCCGTGATCGGCTCGTCGGCCAACCGCTCCGGCACCGGCAGCAAGTTCGTCTACCAGGATATCGAGGCGCAGGTGACGGCGGCGGCCGACCTCTCGGTCGATTACGGCCTGACGCCGTTCCACAACGACAAGGGGCTCGGCAGCTCCATCGTCGACCTGATTTCCTGGGAGACCATCCGGGTCGGCGCCGCTTACGACGAGATCTGTCAAATTCTGCGCGACGGCTTCGATATCGACCTCAAGGCCGTCACGGCCGCGAAAGGAAACTGACTCATGGACCGCGAAATCGCCGACCTGCAAACGAAGCTCGAAGACGCCTTCGCCGCCGCGACGGCGCTGTACCGGGAGCGCGGCTTCCAGCGCCGCATCGGCTTCGGCCGCAAGCCGGCGCTGATCAACGTCGACCTCGCCAACGCCTGGACCCGGCCGGGCTATCCCTTCACCTGCGAGGGCATCGACGACCGGATCATCCCGGCAACCCGCCAACTGATCGACGCCTGCCGAGAGAACGGCCATCCGGTGGTCTACACCACGGTCTGCTACCAGAACCCGGACCCGGACGACCCGCGCACCGACATGGGCCTGTGGCACTACAAGATCCCGATCGAGATCGCCGACCAGAAGAACGAGGACATCTGGGCGATCGACAGCCGGATCGCGCCGATCGACGGCGAGCAGGTCATGATCAAGAAGCGGGCGAGCGCCTTCCACGGGACGTATCTCGCCGGATACCTGCGCGCCGCCGGGGTCGATACCATCCTGGTCACCGGCGTCACCGCCTCGGCCTGCGTGCGCGCCACGGTGACCGACGGACTGGCCGAGGGCTTCCGCCCCATCGCCGTACGCGAGGCCATCGGCGACCGCATTCCCGGCGCCACCGAATGGAACCTGTTCGACATCGACGCCAAGTTCGGCGACGTCGAACCGCTGGAGGCGTGCCTGGCGTATCTGAGGTCGGTGAATTTCAGGAACGATTGAGGGGGCGGCGGCGGTGAATCGCTCCGCGCCCAAGACGCTGCGACATTCCATTATCGATAAACGTGCCGCCCTGGACGGCCGAAGGCCGATCCGGGGCCCAGTGCCGACCCGAGAATCCTGCGCCCGTGGCTCTGGTCCCCGGATTTCCGCTGCGCTCCATCCGGGGTGGCACGGCGGGATTTATTGGCGCGTTGAGGCCAACGACTTGGCGTCGCTTAGCCGCTGCGAGCGGCGCGAAGAGCCGGCGTCGGATTTCTGTCCCGCCTTCGCCGCATCGCCTCGGCGTCGTCCTGCGCCTGCTGTACGGCGAGGTCCCGCTCGGATGTTGCGTCGAGAACCGCATGATCGACCCGTCCCGCGGGCAGGCTGCGCGGATCGTCAGGGTCAATCACGATTCGCTTTGTACTCATTGTCCCGAACTTTCTTCCTGTTGCCCTTGCGGGCCGGGATGAGGCGTCCCTCGATACGGCGCTGAAGCGCCTACTCGGGATGAGGGCGAAACTAATACTTCTCCTCATCCTGAGTAGCCGCCGGAGGCGGCGTATCGAAGGGCGGGGTTGGGGAAGGTCCGCCCCCTACTCCGCCGCCAGCTTCATCGGCTGGGCCTGCATCCATTTCTGGAAGACGGGCTGGCGCGGCGGGTCGAGGCTGGTGTCGGCCTTGCAGCGGGCCTTGAGCTCCTCGACCGTGCCGCCGGTGTCGAACAGGGCGACGTCGCCGCGCTCGGCGGCCATGCGGCTGCGCAGGGTTTCGGTCTCGCGCGCGTCGACGCTCAGATCCTCGTTCAGCACCACGCCGTAGCGCCGGGCGCCGTCACGCGTCACCAGCCCGCGCTTCGTATCGAGCGCCACCTGCTCGGCGCTGCGCTCCAGCGGGTCGCCCCAGCCACCGCCGCCCCAGGTGTTGAAGTAGAGGGTGTCGCCGGGCTCGACATGGACGCGGTCGGCCTTCGATTCCATCCACTGCTCCGAGCCGTCGGCGCGCACCATCAGCTTGGTGCTGCGCCGGCCCGGCAGGCCGCCGTTGACGCCCCAGGGATGGGTGAGCCAGCGGTCGTCGTGGATCGAGATCTCGCCCGGCTCCAAGAACTGGTAGCCCATCGAAAGCCCGTTGCCGCCGCGGTGCAGGCCGGGCCCGCCGCTGTCGGCGATCGTCTCGTATTTCACGATGCGCAGCGGGAAATAGGCCTCGAGGAACTCGTTCGGCACGTTGGTGAAGGAGGGCCACAGGGAATGGCCGTCCGGCCCGTCGCCCGCCGGCCGGCCCGGCACGCCGCCGAAGCCGATCTGGTAGAGCTGATACCATTCGCCGGACTTGTCGTAGCCCGAATACATGAAGTGCGGGCTGTCGGAGAAGCCGGCTGCACACAGGGCCTCGGGCGAGCCCTGGCCGAGCAGGCCGCTCATGATGTCGAAGATGCGCGCCAGCATATGGGTGCGCGAAGACAGCGCGGCCGGGCGGATCGGCTTCAGGATGGTGCCGCGCGGAATGCGCACGTCGACCAGGTCGTAGAATCCGTCGTTGAACAGGATCTGCGGATCGAAAATGTTGATGAAGAAGGAGCCGAGGAACATTTTGAACATCTCCTCGTTGAGGAGAAAGTTCACCGAGCTGATCGACTGCGGATCGGTGCCCTCGAAATCGAAGATCACCTTCTCGCCCTCGCGCCACATGGTGCAGGCGACCTTGTAGGGCCCCATGCCGAGGCCATCGTCGTCGATGAAATCCTCGAAATAGCGGCGCGATTCCGGAATCACCATCTGGAGGATCGCACTCATCGCCCGCTTGTTGCGGTCGAGCATCTCGGCCATCGCCGCGTTGAGCTCGTCGACGCCGAAGCGCTCGGCCATCTCGTGCACCCGACGCTCGGCGAGGCGCAGGGCGGCGACGACGGCGTTGAAATCCGAGCGGTTCCAGTCCGGCAGGCGGCAGTTGCGCAGGATGAGTTCGAGGATCTCCTCGTTCAGCTTGCCCTTGCGGTAAATCTTGACCGGCGGGATCTGAATGCCTTCCTCGAAAATCTGCGCCGCGTCGGTCGGCAGGCTGCCCGGCACCTTGCCGCCGATATCCGTCATGTGGCCGAACATGGCGGCCCAGGCGACGATCCGGCCGTCGATATAGATCGGCATCATGGTCAGCCAGTCGTTGAGATGGCTGATCGCGCCGTTGCAGGAATAGGGGTCGTTGGTCAGGAAGACGTCGCCTTCCTCGATCTCGCCGTCGTAACCCTGCTGGAAACCCCAGAAGAACGAGCCGAACTGGCCGACCACCATCTTGCCGTCGGCATTGGCGATCATGGGGAAGGCGTCGTGCTGCTCGCGGATGCCGGGCGACATGGCGGTGCGGAACAGCACGGCGTCCATCTCCGTGCGCGCGTTGCGCATGGCGTTCTCGATGATGTCGAGGGTGACGGGATCGACGTCGACCTTCTTGAACGGGGCGGTATTGGTCTGGATCAGGCGGGCTGGCATGGCTGCTGTCCTCCCTATCGGCCGTTCATCGGGCGGATGAGGATGTTGCCGACCTCGTCCACGGCGCCGGTATGGCCATTCAGAATCAGGGTCGTCGAATCCATCTCGGTGACGATGGCCGGCCCGGCGATGCGGTCGCCGGCCTTGAGCAGGGCGCGGTCGTAAATCTGCGCCGGGTGTTCGCGGCCTTCGATATAGACCCGCGTCTGCTCGCGGACGGCGCCGGAGGCGTCTCCGGTGCCCTGCGGCAGCTCCTCGGCCGTCGCAGCGCTCTCCCGGCCCTGCACCAGGGCCCGCAGATTGTAGGATTCGTGCATGGTGTCGAGCCGGAAAGTGAAGAGCTGCTCGTGCAGCTCGTCGAAGCGGCGCGCAACCTCGCGCAGGCCGCCCTGGGCAAAATCCTCCGGCGTGATGTCGACCGTGAGCTGCATGCCCTGGCCGTGGTAGCGCAGGTCGATCTGGTAGAGCGCCGACTGCTCGCTACTGGGCACGCCTTCGGCATTGAGCGCCTCGGCCGCCTGCCGGGCCAGTGCCTCCAGCGCTTCGGCGACCTCGGCGTCCGTCGTCTCGTCGAAGCGGCGCACGAAGGTGCGGGAAGCTTCGTCGCGCACCCGGGTCGTCGCATCGCCGTAGGCGCACAGCACGCCCGGGCCCGGCGGGATGATGACCGGCCAGGAATTCATCAGCCGGCTGAGCGCGTTGGCGTGCAGCGGGCCGGCGCCGCCGAAGCCGATGAGCGCGAAATCGCGTGGGTCGAAGCCCTGCTCGACCGAGACTAGCCGCAGGGCGCCGAACATGTTCTCGTTGACGATGTTGACGATGCCTTCGGCCGCGGCCTTGAGCGGCAGGTCCATCGCCTTCGCGACCTTGCCGACCGCCTCCTCGGCGGCCCGGTAGTCGAGCGCCATCTCGCCGCCGAGCCGGGCGCCGGACGGCAGATAGCCCAGCACGACATTGGCGTCGGTCACGGTCGGCTCGTCGCCGCCCCGGCCGTAGGCCGCGGGGCCCGGCTCCGCCCCGGCGCTCTGCGGCCCGACGCGCAGCGCCTTCGTCAATTCCGGCACATAGGCGATCGAGCCGCCACCGGCGCCGACCGTGCGCACATCGACCGACGACGCCCGCACCGTCACGTCGCCGACCCGGGTCTCGCGCCGCGTCTGGGCGACGCCTTTCTGGATCAGCGCGACATCGGTCGAGGTGCCGCCCATGTCGAAGGTCAGCAGATTGTCGTAGCCGGCCTGGCGGGCCATCCAGATGGCGCCGGACACGCCGCCGGCCGGGCCGCTCATCAGCAGGTTGACCGGGGTCGCCTTGGCGGCGTCGGCGCTCGCCAGGCCGCCGTCGGAGCGCAGGATGTGCAACTGCACGCCGTTCATGCGCCGGTCGAGTTCGGCGTTAAGGCTCTCGATATAGCGGGAGACGACCGGGCGGATGTAGGAGTTCACGACCGTCGTCTCGGTCCGCTCGTACTCGTACATCTCCGGCACGACCTCAGAGGAAATCGAGATCGGCACGCCGGGCAGGATCTCCTCGGCAATGCGCCGGATGCGCTGCTCGTGGACGCCGCTGGCATAGGCGTTCATCAGCGAGACGGTCAGCGCCTCGATGCCCTCGCCGCTTAGCCTCTTAAGGTCGCGGCGCAGCGCGTCCTCGTCCAGCGGCTCGACGATTTCGCCCTTCGCCCCGGTCCGCTCGTCGGCCTCGATGGTCAGTTCCAGCGGCGCCAGGGGATCGGCCTTGTTGAAGATCACCCAGCCGCCGAGGCCGCCCGGCACATAGGAGCGCGCAATCTGCAACGTCTGCTTGTAGCCCTTGGTCGTGACCAGGCCGACCCGCGCGCCGGTCTGCGTCAGGATCGTGTTGGTGGCGACCGTGGTGCCGTGCATCACCGCGCCGATATCGGTCGGCCCGATCCCGGCGTAGCCGCAGATGCGCTCGATGCCGTGCAGCACACCCTGGGCGGAGTCCTGCGGCGTCGAGGGCACCTTGGCGGTCCAGGCGTGGCCGGTCTCCTCCTCGATCAGCAGCAGGTCGGTGAAGGTGCCGCCGACATCGACGCCGAGCCGGTAGCCGCCGCCGACGGCGGTGCGCCGGCGCGGCCGGGCCATGGGCGCCGGACGGCGCTCGGCGACCGCACTGCCCGGCCCGGAGCGGGCCTCGCGCGCCTCGATCGCAGCGCCGTCGCCATTGCCTCGGCCGACCTCGGGAACGAACCGTCCGTCGCCGTCGCCGGGCGGCGGCGCAGGCGCCCGCGCTTCGATGCCGTCGCCGTTCGGGCGGGCGGGCGGCATCGGCGAGGACGGTTCCGCAGGGGCCGCTGGCCCGCCGGGTTCCGGGGCGCGGGCGGTCGCCTCGCCGTTGCCCAGCTTGTCGATCTGCTCCTGCAGATCGGCGAGTTTGCTGTCGAACCAGTTTGTCAGATCGCTGCCGGAACTGCTCATCGGGCGTCTCTCGTCATTTCGGCTCGTGGCGGTTGCGGCCGCGCCACGCTTCGAGCCAGCCGATCACCGAATCCGCGTCGGTAATATCACAATAGCGCCGGCCGATGTCGCGGAGATTATCGCGGTGCGGCGCTTCATGATGGTCGCCGACGCAATCCTCCGGAACGATGGTCCGGAAGCCCCACTGGAAACTGTCGACCGCGGACGCCCGCACGCAGCCGCTGGTCACGCAGCCTGTGACGATCACAGTATCGACCCGCTCTTTCGCGAAGAATGCGACGAGCGGCGTCTGGAAGAAGATCGACGCGCCGGACTTGCAGAAGGCGACATCGTAGGACGGATCGTGGATGCGCGGATCGAGCTGCGTGGACGGATGGCCGTGCACCAGGTCTTCGATCACCGCCTGGACCTTCCAGTAGGGCCGGTCCCGGCCGGTCGCCGAATAGGCGGTATAGCAGGAGGCTATGGGCACATTCGCCCGGCGCGCCACGTCCAGCAGCCGCGCGGTATTGCCGACCGCGCGTTCGATCAGCGGTGCGCCGCCCAGCGCGTATTGCGGCTCGGTGAAGGCGGTCTGGAAATCGACGACGATGACGCCGGGCCGGCCGCCATAGCCGATCCCGGCCGCGCCATAGGTCCGGTCGACATAGGTTTCGCTCGATGGGTCGGTCATGGTTTCCTCCGGCAGCGGCGGGCGCCAGAAAACCAGATTGCCGGCGGAGAGTCCAAGCCGTTTGGAATTCAGGGGCGAACAGGCTAACGTCCGGCCGCCGCCGCCCGACGGCATACCCTGGACGGAGCTTCGATGGACGCGAGGTCGACCGCTTTTCTTGAAGTCATGATCGGCATCGCCGTTGTCGGCCTGCTGGCCTTCCTGGTGCTGCTGTTGGCCGGGCGCATCCGCATGGCGACGTCCGCCGGCGCGCGCCAGCTCAACATCCGCTGGCCGCAGATCGTTCTGGCGCTCGTCCTGCTCGTCGCCGTCGCCCTGATCGTCGTGTGGCAGTTTCCGCCGCTCGACGGCGACCCGGCGCAGGCGAAGGCCGGCCGGTGGCGCAGCGACCCCGACGCGCTCGCCTTCTTCATCGTGATGCTGGCGGTCGCCGGCGGTGCGGTCCTCATCTTTCTGGCAACCCTGGTCATCCGGGCCCATCCGCGTCTGACCGCGCAGCCCGCCGACGGGGAAGAAGCGGCGGAGGCGACGGCGCCCGCCACAGTCGAAGCGCCGTCCGCGGCGCGGCTGTTCGGCCTGCTGCTGCCGGTCGCGGCGATCCTGCTGCTGTGCTGGATCGCCCTCAAGCCCGAGCAGCAATACGCGATCGTGCTGTATCTGCTGTATCCGGCGTCGTTCGCGGTCGCGCTGGTCATGCTGTTCGACAAGGCGACCCGGTCGTGGAGCGCCAAGAACGGCGGCGAATCCTTCCGCGAATGGCTGCTCTGCGACCTGTTGGTCTTTTTCCTGATCCTCGGTTTCCTGAACCTGCTGGAGTCGACGGCGGGCGCCAAATACGAGTCGCTGATCTGGGACATGCTGCATCTGGCGGCGTTCTTCCTGGTCTTCTGGCTGCTCGACCGCCGGCTGACGCGGCTCCGCTTCCTGGCCGCCTACCTCTACCTGACGCTGCTGCCGATCCTGCTGCTGATCTGGCGTGCGATGCAGGGCGTCCCGGCAGCCAAGGATCCGTCCTGGTGGGACACGATCTGGCCGGTCTTCTCCCTCGGCGTCATCTTCTTCATTCTGGAGCTGATCGCAGTGATCGCGTCGCGCGACCGGGACAAGCAGGCCGTGCCGGCGATCAAGGACGGCCTCTATGTCGTCCTCGTCGGCATCGCGCTGGTCGCAGCGGTCCCGGCGGCGGAAGGATAGGAAGCCCATGACGGACCTGACATGGATGCCGATTGCCGACCTGGCGGAGAACATCCGGAAGAAGCGGGTTTCGCCGGTCGAGGCGGTGCAGGCCTGCCTCGACCGGATCGAGCGGCTGAACGACGGGCTGCGCGCTTTTATCTCGGTCTATCCGGACCTGGCGCTGGCCGACGCCCGCGCCGCCGAGGCTGCGGTCATGGCAGGCGACGATCTCGGCCCGCTGCACGGCGTGCCGCTGGCCATCAAGGACCTGTTCGCCGTGCGCGGCATGGCGCGGACCTGCGGCTCGCGCCTGATTGCCGAAGGTCCGGGCACCGCGGACGCCGAATCCGTCGCCGCCCTGCGCACGGCGGGCGGCATCGTCGTCGGCCTCGCCAATCTGCACGAATTCGCCTTCGGCCCGACCGGGATCAACCCGCATTTCGGCACGGCGAAGAATCCGTGGGACCGCAGCAAGGTGTGCGGCGGATCGAGCAGCGGATCGGGCTGCGCCGTGGCGGCCGGACTGGTTCCCGGCGCCATGGGCACGGATACCGGCGGTTCCGTGCGCATCCCGGCGGCGTTGTGCGGCATCGTGGGCCTGAAGCCGACCCACCTGCGCGTCAGCCAGCAGGGTATCTATCCGCTCGCCGGCGAATTCGATACCGGCGGACCGATGACCCGCTCGGTCGCCGACACCGCCCTGATGATGCAAGCGCTCGATCCGGAAGGCGGGTTTGCCGGGCATCGGGCAAGGCCGTCGCTCGAAGGCATCCGGATCGGCGTTGCGGAAACCCTGTTCGACAGCGCCGTCGATCCGGATATCGACAGGCACTGCCGGGCAGCCATTGCCGTTCTCGAAGCGCTCGGCGCGGAGACCGAGCGCCTCGACCTGCCATTCGCAGACGATGCGGTGGCGGCCTGGACGACGATCTCCCTCGGCCGGGTCTACGCCCTGCACGGCGCGCGCGCCGAGGCGGCGGACACCAAGCTCTCGCCCAGCGTCCGCGAACGCGTTCTCACCGGCCGGGACATATCCTCAGCGGATGTCGACAAGGCACTGACGATCCAGCAGGCAGTGCAAGCGCAGGTATCGGACCTCATGCAGCGGTTCGACGCCTTCGTCCTGCCGACGACGCCGATTCCGGCGGTCGACGCCAACGACGGGCAGGGCATCCTGGACGGCGCCCCGGTGGACGGTACGGCGGCGCTCGGGCGGTTGGCCCGCATGGCGTCCTTCACCGGCCAGCCGGCGGTCTCGGTTCCCAGCGGCCTGACATCCGGCGGATTGCCGGCCGGGCTGCAACTGATCGGCGACTGGAACGCCGACGCGAAACTGCTCGAAATCGCGGCCTGCTATGAAGCCGCGGGCGGCTGGGCCGGCCGGCGCCCGCCGATGGCCGACGCGGAAGAAAAGCGGGCAGGCTAATGCCGATTTGCCTAACCCTTCCGTCTTCGGCTATTCAGCACGATCCGGCGCGGAAGGCATTGCGGCCGGCCGGCCATGGCAGCAACGGGGGTGAGCGATGAGCGGTTGGGGGTGGTTCTGGACGCTCGTCGGCTTCCTCGTCTACATCGTCGTCCTGATTTTCCTGTTCTTCTACAAGCCGTTCGAAGAACTGTTCAATTTCATCATCGCGGACACAACGTTCGACAACGTCGTATTCTGGGCGGCGCTGCTCACCGGCATCGTCGGCTTCTGCGGATATCACTGGCGGGCCTACCGGCTGCACATCGTCGAACAGCGCAGCATGGAAAACATGGTGCTGAGTTCGCTGCGCGGCTCGACCTTCATCGCCATCCTGATCGGCGCCGGCGCGACGCTGCAATCGGTCCAGACCCTGATCGTCTACCTGGTGCGCGAGCCGGTCGTCCTCGGCCCGGACCTCGGCAAACGGATCGCCGCCGTCCTGGCGCTGATCGTGCTGACCGGCGTGTTCTCGATCATCTTCTGGCTGCTGCGGCTGGTGCGCTTCCACACCGAACGCGCCTGACCTGCCGGCGCGGCTTTTCGGTTTGCGGTTTCCCCGTTGACTTGTATGGTGTGACAGGTTGCGCCGCTTCGCAGCGCGCCGCACCGCCATGGGGCGGAAAGCGGCGGCGGGGCGGGCCAACCCCGTTTTTCTCTAGGGAGGAATCCAAGAATGACCATGCCGAGAAAACCGACATTGCACGAGATGAAGACCGGCCTGTCGCGTCGCCGTTTCGTGCTGACAACCGCAGGCGCCGCCGCGGCCGGAACCATGACCGGTGCGCCGGCCATCGTCTATGGCGCCGAATCTGTCCGGACCATCGGCCTCGGCGTCAGCATCATCAACGAGATCCAGAGCCGGGCGTCGAAGGACACCGGCGACAAGATCCGCGGCCAGGCGCTCGGCTACGGCGCCATGGTCGGCAAGATGCTGAACCAGAACGACCAGTACGAGGTCGCCGAAGGCTACTTCAACGACATGGATCTGATGATCCCGGCGAAAGTCTGGCAGCCGATCGACACCAAGCGCATCAAGAACTGGGACAAGGTCTCGAACCTGACCAAGACCGGCCGCCTGACACCGGGCTCGAGCCTGGGACAGGGCGATGCGCCGTTCCGCCATCTCTGGCTGAACGCGGACGGCAGCCGGGCCGACGGGCCGTCGCGCTACATCTCCATGCTGCCGGGCTGGCACAACGCCGATTCGATCGGCTACAACCCGGAGGAGACCGGCCGCAAGATCGAGAGCTGGGCCGAGCTGTTCCACGCCGACTTCAGGGGCAAGGTCGCGCTGGTGAACGCGCCGCAGATCGGCACCATGGACGCCGCCATGGCCGTCGAGGCCATGGGCCTGATGAAGTTCGGCAACAAGGGCGACATGACCCGGGCCGAGATCGACCAGCTGGTCAACTTCCTGATCAAGAAGAAGAAGGAGGGCCATTTCCGCGCCTTCTGGGAAACCTTTGGCCAGTCGGTCAACCTGATGGTGAGCGGCGAAGTCGCGATCCAGAGCATGTGGTCGCCGGCGGTTACCGCCGTGAAGGCCGAGGGCGTGCCCTGCATCTACGCGGCGCCGAAGGAAGGCATGCGCGGCTGGCACGGCGGCTGCGCCATCTCCGCCAAGGTCACCGGCAAGAAGCTTGACGCCGCCTATGAGTATCTCAACTGGTGGCTGGACGGCTGGGGCGGCGCCTTCGTCGCCCGCCAGGGCTACTACATGTCGGTGTGGAGCAACGTGAAGGACCATCTCTCGCAGGAGGAATGGGACTTCTGGTACCTCGGCAAGCCCGCCGCCAAGGAGCTGAACGATCCGTTCGGCACGCCGATCGTCAAGAAAGGCGAAATACGCGACGGCGGTTCCTACGAGGCGCGCTTCAAGAATATCGCGGTCTGGAACTCGCTCATGAAGGAGAACGACTACCTCGTGAAGCGCTGGACCGAGTTCCTGAGCGCCTGACGGGCTTAGACACGCCGGCCTTCAGGGCCGAAGCGGCAAGGCAGGGGCGGGGCCGGTTCCCGCCCCTGCGGCGCCGCCCCGATCCTTCCCCTTTCGTCCGCCCGGCCGCCCCGGCGGGCGTCGCTTGACGCCGCCATGCTTCAGACCGCGCCAGCGCATGCAAAACAGCATCACCGCGGCCTGATCGGCGACCAGCCGGCGCCGCCGGCGATGGACATCGTCCGCGTCAAGAAGACCAAGCGCGACCAGATGATCCATCCGGGCTGGCTGGTCGCACCGGCAAGCCTCTGGCTGATCGTCTTTCTCGTGGTGCCGCTGATCGGCATCGTGGTGTTCAGCTTCTGGACGCCGGTCAGGGGCGGCATGACGCCCGACTTCACGCTCATCAATTTCGGCAACTTCTTCCGCCAGGAAGGGTTCTTCGACCCCGAGCACCGCAATTTCCTGAAGCTGAGCATTTTCATCACGACCCTGTGGACGACCTTCCGCTTTACATTCACCGTGATGGTCGTCTGCCTGATCATCGGCTACCCGATCGCCTTTTTCCTGGCGATGCAGGTCAAGAATTTCAAATGGCAGCTTGCGCTGTTCCTGGTCGCCATGGTGCCGTTTTGGACCAGCTACCTGATCCGCGCCGTGGCCTGGCTGCCGATGCTCGGCCGGCGCGGCCTGTTCAACAAGATGCTGATGAATCTGGGCGTCATCGACAAGCCGAGTTCTTTCTTCCTGTATTCCGAGTTCGGCTACACGATGGCGCTGGCGCAGCTTTATGTCGTGCTGTGCGTCGGGCCGATCTTCTTTTCGCTCGCCAAGATCGACAAGGATATCCTGGAAGCGGCGCGGGACATGGGGGCGAGCAATTTCCAGGTCTTCCGTGAAATCATCCTGCCGCTGTCCCTGCCCGGCGTCGCCATCGGCATGATCTTCCTGTTCGTCATGCTGATGGGCGAGTTTGCCACCGCCGTCGTGGTCTATGGCGGCAAAACCTCGACCACCGGCACGGTGATCCTGAACTACTACGGGACCGCCAACTATCCGTTCGCGGCCGTGAACGCGATCATGCTGATGATCGCGATGATGATCGGCGTGTTCTTCATCCTGCGCGTCGTCGACATCCGCAAGGAGCTGTAGGCGATGGCACGCTGGACCAGGCGGAGGACGAAGGCGCTGGCCGTGAAGACCGGCTTCAGCGTCTATTACATCCTGTTCATCATCTTCATTTTCGGGCCGATGATCGCGATGTTCGCCCTGTCCTTCCAGGGCCGGCGCGGCGGCACCAGCTTTCCCATGCGCGGTTTCAGCACCTACTGGTGGGAAAAGCTGCTGGAGCCGTCCTCGATCGGCGACCTGCAGGGCGCGCTCGCGCGGTCGATCATCCTGGCGCTCGTCGTGATGGTCATCACGGCGCTGTTCTCGACCATGCTGGCGATGGCGTTCCGGCGCAAGTTCCGGGGCTCCAACCTGCTGTTCTACACGATCATGCTGGGCCTGATGGTGCCCGGCGTGCTGCTCAGCCTGGGCCTCGCCACCCTGTTGCAGCAGATCGGCATTCCGCCGGCCTGGTGGTCGTCGGGCCTGGGCGTCCATGTCGTCTGGACCCTGCCGTTCGGCTTTCTCGTGATGATGGCGGTGTTCAACCGGTTCGACAGCAGCTTGGAGGAGGCCGCCCGGGACATGGGCGCCGGCGAATGGACGGTGTTCCGCGAGATCACCCTGCCGCTCATCCTGCCCGGCATCGTCGCCGCCGGCCTGTTCGGCTTTACCCTGTCCTACGACGAGTTCGCCCGGACGACCCTGCTGTCGGGCGAGTACAATACCCTGCCGCTGGACATTAACGCCTCGATGACCCAGCGCATCCGACCGACCCTGTTCGCGCTCGGCACTGCCTCCACCATCTTCTCCTTCTGCCTGATCGGGCTGTTCATCGTGGTCTACACCATCCTGTACCGGCGGGCGCGGTAATAGCCGGACACGCCGGGCCGGAACGATTGCTGGCGCCGCTACAGCGATCGCCCGATAATATATTTCATGATCTCGTTGGTGCCGGCGTAGATCCGGTGCACGCGGGCGTCCGCCCAGGCCCGGGCGATCGGCGTTTCCCACATGTAGCCATGCCCGCCATGGAGTTGCAGACATTCGTCGAGCACCCGGTCTGCAAGTTCCGTGGCCGCGAGTTTCGCCATCGCTGCGAGTTCTGCGCTCAGTTCGTCCGCGGCCAGCAACCGGATCAACCGGTCGACGAAGGGGCGCATGGCCGTGCAGGCCGTCGCCAGTTCGGCGAGCTTGAACTGGGTGTTCTGAAAATCGAAGACCCTCTGGCCGAAGGCGGTTCGATTCTTGGTGTAGGCGACGGTCTGCTCGAGCGCGACCTCGGCGATCGTCATGGACCGGACGGCGGTGACCATCCGTTCGCGGGCCAGGCCGTGCATGAGCTGGCTCCAGCCCTGCTCCGAAGCGCCGAGCAGCGCCGATCCCGGCAGGCGAACGTCGTCGAAGAAGAGTTCGGCGGTGTCCTGCGCCTTGTTGCCGATCTTTTTCAGATTCCGGCCGCGGGTGACGCCGTCCGAATCGAGCGGCACGACAAACAGGGATACCCCCTTCGCACCGCGGTCCGGATGGCGGTTCGCCGCCAGGAGAATGTAATCGGCGATGTGGCCGTTGGTAATGAAGATCTTGGAGCCGTTCACGAGGAAGCCGTTGCCGGACTCCGTTGCGCGGGTCCGCAGCGCGGCGAGGTCGCTGCCCCCGCCGGGCTCGGTCAGTCCGATGCAGAAGATCGATTCCCCGGCCGCCATCGCCGGCAGGATTCTGCGCTTCTGCTCCCCGGTGCCGTGGGCGGCGATCATCGGCGCGATGATGTGTCCGTGCATGTCCCAGGCCGGCGCCGCGAGGCCGTATCGGCCGAGTTCCTCTATGACGATGGCGTCCCAGAGGAAATCGCCGCCGGCGCCGCCGTATTCCTCGGGTATGCCGGTGCCGAGCAGACCCATCTCGCCGGCCCGCAGCCAGATATCCCGCGGCGTATATCCGGCTTCCTCCCAGTCCGCGTAATGCGGGACGACCTCGGCTTCCAGAAACGACTGCACGGAAGCGCGGAACATCTCGTGGTCCGGCGAGAACAGCGTGCGGGGCGGGTCGGTCGGCATGGTCATGGTTCGTCCCGGAAAACTTCGAGGAGGATTTGGCGGCGCGTGGATTCCGAAACCCGCCTTCGCAAAATCGGGCTGCCGGCGATCCGGCCCGGTGCCACACCCGTCGGCCCGGACGCCTTCACCCTTCATACCACGAAACCTCCCGGACGACCCGGCGCACCGCCTCCGGGCTGTCGCTTGATTGCATTGCTGGCACCCCGTATATCCCGGGATGCACGACGCGGAGGGAAGGGCCATGGCGAGCATCACGATCCGAAGACTCGACGACGACGTGAAGATCCGTCTGCGCATCCGGGCGGCCGGGAACGGCCGGTCAATGGAAGAAGAGGCGCGGGTGATCCTGCGCGAAGCGGTGAACGACAAGAAAGAGCGCCCCAAGGACCTGGCTGAATTCACCCGGGAATGCTTCGCGTCCCTCGGCGGTCTAGACCTCGAACTGCCGCCGCGCGGGCCGATGCGCGATCCGCCGGACTTCAGGTGAGCCGGATCGGATGTTTGTGCTCGATACGAATGTGGCATCCGAACTCATGCGGCCGGCGCCTGCGCCGGCGGTTACGGCCTGGGTTGCGCAATGGGATGCAGAAGACCTGTTTTTGACTGCGGTCGGCGAAGCAGAACTGCGCTACGGCATCGCCATCCTGCCGGTCGGCCGACGCAGAAACTCGCTTGAAGCTTCGATCACCCGGTGGCTCAACCTGGGATTTGCCGAGCGCATTCTGCCGTTCGACAGCGCCGCCGCCCGCGCCTATGCGGAAATTGCCGCCGTTCGCCGATTCGCCGGCCGGCCGATCGGCGAGACGGACTGCCAGATCGCCGCGATCGCCCGCTGCCGAGGCATGGCCGTAGCGACGCGCAACGTCCGCGATTTCGCCGATATTGGCGTCGAGGCAATCGACCCTTGGACGGGCGTGTAAGAACACCGGCCGCGGCGAAACCCGTCGGTCGTTTCGACCGAAGCCCTGGACCCAACCCTGGGCGGAGCGGAAAAACGACTGTCTGGGAGGCGGGCGCTTTTTCCCGGCCCGCTTAAGGGTTCTGCTCCAGCAGCACCCCCGCGTCGGCGGGCCAGCAGATGGTCTCGCGCTCGCCGGGATCGTACATGCGGTCGTGGACGCCGCGGTGCTGCTCGACCGAGACGTAGGCCTCCGGCGCAATCTCGAACACGTCGGTCTCCAGCGATCCCCGGAACTCGGTGGTGACGTACTTGCCCTCGACCCGGTTCGCCATGTCCGGATGGTCGCCGGTGTGCATCAGGTCGGCGCGCACCGAGAAATGCGCCTCGCGGTCGACATGGACGGTGGCGATATAGTCCGGCACCCGGACGTAGAACATCTTGCCGTGGGCCTCAACGAGCACGATGGAGCCGGAACGCGAGCGCACAATGCCCCGGATCAGATTGTTGTTGCCGATGAAGGAGGCGACGAAGCTGGTGCGCGGCGACTCGTAGATTTCCCGCGACGTGCCGGTCTGCTGGATCAGTGCGTCGCTCATCACGATCACCTTGTCGGCCATCGACATGGCCTCCTCCTGCGAATGGGTCACCATGATGAAGGTGATGCCGGTGTCGCGCTGAATCTTCTTCAGCTCGATGATCATCGACTGGCGCAGATTGTAGTCCAGCGCGCCGAGCGGCTCGTCGAGCAGCAGCACCGTCGGCTCGCTGATCAGCGCCCGGGCGAGTGCGACGCGCTGCTGCTGACCGCCGGAGAGATCGTGCGGCCGGCGGTCGGCGAGCGGCGTGAGGCCGACCATGTCCACCATATCCCGGGTCCGGCGCGCCCGCTCCTCCCTGGGCACGCCCTGCATCTTCAGGCTGAACTCGACATTCTGAAGCACGTTTCGGTGCGGGAACAGCGCGAAACTCTGGAACATCATGGAGGTGTTGCGCTGGGACGGCGGCAGGTCGGTCACGTCGGTGCCGGCGAGCCAGATTTTGCCGCTGGTCACTTCCTCCAGCCCGCCGATCATGCGCAGGGTCGTCGTCTTGCCGCAGCCGCTCGGCCCCAGCATTGCGACGAACTCGCCGTGCCGGATTTCACAGTTGAAGTCGATCACCGCGCGTACGTTGCCCGGAAAGGTCTTGTTCACCCCCTCCAGGACGACGTCGTGGTCGGTCATCGGCGGTTCCGCCGTCGCATCGGCAACGGTTCCTCCGGCCCGGCGAGCGCTTCGGTCAGTCGGTCCTTTCCGTCAGCGCGCTCAGCAGCGACCAGATCGTCTCGAACGGCACGTCGGCGAAATCGCCTTCGGCTACGACCTGTTTGAGCAGGCCGACGGCGCGCTGCTGCGCCGGATCGCTGCCGGCCGCCTCTTCCAGCTTGCCGACCGCCTCGCCGAGCGGCGCCTGCCGAGCCGCCGCGGTGCCCAGTTCGCGCTCGACCAGAACCTTGAGTTGCCCGTGGGTCTGGAGCAGAAGGCCGCTGTCCGCCGGCCGGCCGAACAGGCCGCGCAGCCCGTTGGCGTTGAAGCGGTCGCGCAGGCCGTCCGGCATCGAATGGGCCAGCCCCTCCATCGCCTCGCCCAGGCCGAAGCCGGAGTTGAACAAGCCGCGGATCGTGTCCATCGTGCCGTCGTTGCTACCGCCATACATGCGGATATGCGCGCCTTCCAGGGCGTTGCCCATGGCCTTTGCCTGGTCGATATGGACGTCGCGCTCCGCCTCGATGAAGAGCTTCGAAAGCTCCAGGAACATTGCGGCCTCGTTGTACTTCTTGAGCGCGTCGGCCTTGGCCTCCATGCCGGCCGCCTCGGCCTTCAGCTTCTCCTCGGTCCGCTGGACGCGCAGCGCCTCGATCTCCATTTCGGCCCGGCCGCGGGCGCCGGCCTCGCGCTCGACGCCCTCGGCGGTGATCTTCTGCGCCTCGCTGTTGGCGTTGGCCTTGGTCAACGTGGCCGCGGCCTCGCGCTCCGCCGCCTGCTGGCGCGCCTCGGACTGGGTCACCATGTGCATGCTGGCGATCTGCGCCTTGGCCTCTTCGGCGATCCGCTCGGCCGTGGCCTGCTTCTCGGCTTCGATGCGCCGGATTTCCTTTTCCGTCTCGGCGTCGGCGAGATGGCCGGCGGCCTCGGCGGCATGGGTCGCGCGGACACGGTCTGCGGTCGTCGCCAGCCGGCCCGCTTCGGCCGCCTCCAACTCCCGCGTCTTCTCCTCCAGTGCGATCTCCCGGTTGCGCTCCTCGACTTCGCGCGCCAGGAAGCGCCGGATATCGACCGCCTCGCGTTCCTGCTCCTTGCCGATCAGGGCGATTTCCCGCTCCCGCTCCTCCAGTTCGACGGCGAGCAGGCGCTTGATCTCGGCGGCCTCCTTCTTGGTGCCCTCGTCGATGATCGCCGCGTCTTTCTCGATGCGCGCCGCCTCCAGGGCGCGTTCCTTGTCGATCTCCTCCTGCTGCACGGTCCAGCGCTGCTCGATGATGAAGCGCTGGGATTCGCTCATCGTCCGCGCCTTCTCGTTGGAGACTTCCTGCTCCTGGTTGGCGGAGGCGAACTCCTCCTCCTTGTCCAGTTCCAGCAGGTTCAGCCGGGTCGCGAGGCTCAGCCGGCGGGTCTCCAGCGCCGCCTGTTCGGCCGCTTTGTGGCGTTCGATGCGCGCGGCTTCCTCCTCGGCGGCCACAGCCGTCGCCTGGGCGATGTCGGCCTTCTGGCGCTCGACCTCCTTCTGGATCAGGCCGATCTGCTTGTCCTTCTCCGCCTTCTCGCGCGCCAGCGCGCGGTCGATTTCGGCCAGCTCCTCTTCCTTGGCCTTGGCGATGATGGCGATTTCCTTGTCGCGGCGCTCCTGCTCCAGCTTCAGAGCCTTCTGGATCTCCGACGCCTCGCGCTTCTGGGCCTCTTCCGTGATCGCCAGTTCGCGGTCGGTGCGCATCTTTTCGAGCTCGACCTCGTTGCCGATCTCCTGCTCTTCCACCGCCTTGCGCTGATTGAGGATGAAGACCTGCTTCTCGCGCATCTGCAGGGCTTCCTCGTTGGAGACCGCCTTGTCCTGGTTGGCGCGCGCGGTCGCCTCCTGGCGCTCGATCTCGAGCAGTTCGAGCTGGGTATCCAGATCCTTCTGCCGGATCGCGACCGTGGTGCGCTTCTCGGTGTCGTGGACCTTGCGCCGCGCGTCGCTGGTGATCTCGGTGATGATTTTCAGGCCTTCGGCGTCGAACACGTTGTCGGTCTTGAAATGCTCCTTGCCGGTCTGTTCCAGGGTGACGACGGTGACCTCTTCCAGCGTCAGGCCGTTGGCGTTGAAGCTTTCGGTCACGTTGGCCTTGATCGCCTCGGCCATCGCTTCGCGGTTCTCGTGCAGTTCCTTGAGCGACTTGGTGGCGGCATAGCTGCGCAGGGCGCCGACCACCTTGGCTTCGAGCAGGCTGCGCACCTTCTCCGGATCGAAGGTTTTCTCGCCCAGGCTGCGCCCGGCGGTCAGCAGTTCCTGCTCGGTCCGGCCGACATGGGTGTAGAGTTCCGCTCCGACGTCGACGCGGACGTTGTCGTGGGTCAGAATCGCCTGGTCGCGCGAGCGGCTGACGATCAGCTTGATCGTCTCGAGCGAGACCCAGGTCACCTCATGGAAGACGGGCAGGACGATCGCGCCGCGGCCCAGGCACACCTTGGTGCCGAGGAAGCCGGTGCGAATGAAGCCCATGTTCGACGGCGCGCGCTTATACACCCAGATCGACAGGATGTAGATGATCGCGACGACGATGATCGCCAGCACGATGCCGACGATGATGTTCTCAACCATGCTTCCGCCCCTCCGTGTCGGGCATCCTCGTATGGCGGCCTGCCACCGGCCGCCGCCTCCCCGTTGCCGGCCTGCGATGGCCGTTCATTCGTCCGCCGCCCGAAATCACCGCGCGCTCCCGCCGCCGGAGCGGCCGCGGGACCTGCCGAGCGTCTCGCGCAGTTCCTGGGTCGCATTCCTGTCGACCGTACAGGCCGCCGGGCTGCCGGCGACGACGACACCATAGCGATCCCGGGCCCCGGCCGTCGAGACCAGGCCGCGCCGGACGTCTTTCTGGACCTGTTCGGGGCTGCGGTCCAGCGGATTGCCCCATCCGCCGCCGCCCGCGGTCCGGAAGATCAGCCGGTCCCCGGGCGCCACCCTCACGCCGCCGGCCTTCGAGCCCGGCTGTTCGCGCGATCCGTCGGTTCGCACCACGATCTTTTCGGAGCACGCCCCCGCCTCGCCGCCGTTGCGGCCCCAGGGCTGCGATTGCTCCCGTTCGTCGCGCAAGCTCAGCGTGCCCGCCGTCCGGAACCTGTAGACTTTCTCGACACCGCAGCCGCCGCGATGCGCACCGGCGCCGCCGCTGTCGGCGATTGCCGTTACGCTCTCGACCGTGACGGAAAAATTTGATTCCAGCTGCTCGGCCGGCCGGCTCCTGGCGCCGGCGGAAAGCGACCGGCCGTCCCCGCCGTCGCGCCCGGAGCGCGCCGGCGCGCCGCCGAACAGGCGGTCAGTCAGGGAAACCGCCCTGCCGCGGCTGTCCTCGCCGGTGAAAACAAGCTGCGGGCTGGACCCGTAGCCGGCCGCGGCGCCCGCTGCGCCCGCGAACTGGCCGAGCGCGCCGTTCAACACATCGTAGACCCGCGCCAGGGTCTGGGCGCCGTTGCCCAGCGGCGCCGGAAAACGCGGGTGCAAAAGGCTGCCCGGGGGAAGCGTGATGCGCAGCGGCGCAAGCACCCCGTCGTTGACCGCGATTTCAGGATCGAACGTCCGAACCAGCAGACCGGCGGCGATATGGGCGAAGACCGTATCGTCAAGCAGCAGGTTGACCGGCCCTTCGGCCTGGGCAGCCGTGCCGGTCCAGTCGAAAAACGCCTGCTCGCCCTCGCGCCATACCGCCAGCTTGAGTGTGAACGGTCCGTTGCCGCAGCCGTCGCTGTCGATCCTGTCCTCGAAGGATTTCGGCTCTTCGGGGAGATGCTCGGCAACGATCCGGCGCAGGGCCCGCCCGGTGCGCTCCAGCGCCGCGGCGCAGGCCTGCCGGTAGCTCTCGGCCCCGAAGCGGACGCACAGGTCGGCGATCCCCCGTTCGCCGGCCTGCGCCGCTTCGACCAGCGCGCGGAGGTCGCCGTGGGCCGCCCCGGATTCGGGAATGTTGTTCAGCATAAGGTCCAGCGCCGCGCTGCTGGCCTGGCCATCGTCGAAAATGCGGATCGGCGGAATCCGCAGCCCTTCGCCGTAGACCGAGCGCGCGCCGTTCGGGGCGCTTCCCGGGACCGCGCCGGCACTGCCGGCCATTGGCGCCGTCGCGGCGCTGAAACCGACCGGATCGCCGCCGGTTTCCGCGGCGAATACCGGAACGATCGCCGTCCACGTCCCGGCCTGAACGCCGGCGTAGGGATCGCCGGCCAGGAATACGTCGCCCGGACGGAGATCGCGCGACCGGTTGCGGGCCAGGTCGGCGACGGCCGGCACCGGACGGCCGATCAATGTGGCGCCGCGGGCGTCGGTCAGCGTCGCCGTTTCGGCCGCCTTCTGCCGCGCCGGTTCGGCAATCGCAGCCTGTGCCAGAACGTTGCCCGCTTCCTTGCGGATCTGACGCCAGGCCGCCTCGATCCGGTCGAGGGCGAGCGCGTCCAGCGCGCCGCTCGGGGCCGGAGCGGCGCGCGGCCCCGTCGTCGTTGGGGACGCAGGTGTGCGCAGCGGGGCAGGATCCGTCGTGGCCGCCGACGGTTGCGCACCGTGGGCCAGCGCATCGGCCGCCCTCGCGAGCGCCGACCGGCGCGCCGCTTCCAGCGCCGCCTCGCGGTTTCCGTCTGCCGGCGCATCGCCGAATTCGAGCGCGGAGCGGCCGTCCACCGTCAGCCGGTAGAGCGCCGAAAGGGTGTTGCCGGTCACCTGTGTTTCGACCAGCTCGGCAGACCAGTCCGCGCCGAACCGCCGGTTCAGCACGGCATCGATGTCCGAATCCGCTTCGGCGTGCGGTTCGGTCGCCGGCTCTTCCGGAGCCGCAGCACGCTGCCGGCGGTTGCGCAGCCCGGCGGCGTCCGCCTGGCGCAGCCGGTCGGCGAAGGTCCGGTCGAACTGCTCGCGGGTCGATTCCAGCATCGCGTCGAGGGACGGCGTCGAGGAACGGGGTGGTGTCATGCGGCGTTGCCCCCGTCCCGGTCCGGCGCGATGACGAGAGCGCCGTCGGCCCCGGCCGCGCCGGCATAACCCGGATGAACCACCGCCGTCCAACCGTCCCCGGCGACCAGCGCCGGACCGGCGACCCGGCTGCCGGCGTCGAGCCGGCCCGCCGCATAAACCGGCGCGGTCAGGAAATTACCGTCGAGATAGATGCGCTGGTCGTCGACCTTTGCGCCGGAAGCGTCGCCCGGGCCGGACGGCCGCGGCGCGGATCGGCCCGGCGATGCGCCGTTGCGCCGTCCTGCCGCCCTGCCGCCGGCGACGGCGCGCAGCCGGACCAGTTCGACCGGCGCATCGAGCCGGACCCCGTGACGCTGCTCGAAGGCCGTCGAGAAGCGGTCCGCCAGGTCGCGCAGGCCCCAGTTGGGCAGGTTCACCGGATCGATATCGAGCGTGAAATCGCTGCCCTGACCGCGATAGCGCACATCCGCTTCGAAGCGGAGTTGCCGGCCGGTTGCGGATTCGCCCTCCTCGTCCAGCCAGGCGTTGGCGCTGCCGCCCAGCGAATCGAGAATCTCTCCGACCGCCGCGGCGTTCGTATCGTCGAGCAGGCAGCGGCAGCTGTGCCCGAATTCCTGCCGGGGCGGCGCATCGACAAAGCCGCGGGCCGACATCGAACCCGGCCGCGCCGGGATGACGACCGGCCCGTCGCCGCACAGGATAGCGAGCGCATTGCCGTGCAGCGGCCCGGCGCCGCCATAGGCGACCAGCGGCATCGACGCGATGTCGACGCCGTGCGCCGCCGTAGCCTGGCGCAGGGCGCCATACAGTTTCTCGTTGG
The DNA here is from genome assembly GCA_028819475.1 of Rhodospirillaceae bacterium. Classification (NCBI taxonomy): domain Bacteria; kingdom Pseudomonadati; phylum Pseudomonadota; class Alphaproteobacteria; order Rhodospirillales; family Rhodospirillaceae; species Rhodospirillaceae bacterium. The sequence continues at coordinate 17,587 of JAPPLJ010000053.1, read as the reverse complement.
CCAGGTCGCGAACGCCTTGTGCCGCGTGATAGGGGTTCACGCCCAGCCGGTCCGCGAGGCGGGCGATCGCGGCCTCCGCCGCGGCGCGGTCGGGCGCCCTGTCCTGCGCGGAACCCTGGTCGGACCCGGCCGGGATCAGGCCGAGCACGAGATTTGCATCGGTAAGCGTCGGCCCGTCGCCGCCGAAGCAGGCGGGTCCGCCGGCCGCGGCCTCCGGCCCGACGCGCAGCGCACCGTGGCTCGTGATCCGCACCGCCGCACCGCCGCCGGCGCCCGCCTGGAGGACGGCGATGGACGGCAGCGTCAGGTTCGCGCCGGCAACCGGCGTCTTGCGGGTGACGACGGGCGCGCCGTCGAGAATGATCCCGATCGTGGTCGCGCCGCCACCCATATCCAGGGCGAGCGCATCGCGACAGCCGGCATGCGCCGCCGCTACAGCTGCGGCGGCAACGCCCGCGGCCGGCCCGGCATTGAGCGCATCGACCGGGGAGTCGCCGGCATGCGCGACCGACATCGATCCGCCGTCGGCGCGCGCGACACGGATCTCCGCCGCGGCTTCCAGGGTATGTAGCGTGTCTGCAAAGCCCTCGAAATAGCGGGTGAGCGCCGGGCGCAGCACCGCCGTCGACACCGCCGCAACCGTCCGCTCGTAGTCGGCCGCTTCCCGGACGACATCGCTGGACAGGACGACCGGCATGTCGGCGGCGATTTCGCCGATCAGCGCCTTGAGCGCCCGCTCGTGCGCCGGGTTCGCGGCGGCGTGGAGCAGCGAAACCGCGATGGCCGTCGCACCGAGGTCGCGCAGCGTCTGGAGCGCGTCTCTTGCCCTCGCTTCGTCGATCGGCTGCCGGACCTGGCCGCCGGCCTCCATGCGCTCGTCAATGCCGAGGGTTGCGACGATGCGGCCGGCCAGCGGGCTCGCCCCCTGGCCGCGGCCGAGCAACAGCACATGCTCGAAGCCGGCCGTGACCAGCAGGCCGACGGCCGGACCGTCTGTTTCCGCAGGGTCGAGCCCCGAGACGCCGTGAACGACCGTCGCGATGTCGCCGGGCGCGACGCCGGCCCCGGCGGCCAGTTCGCGAATGCCGCCAGCGATGGCGGAAGCCGGATCGCCGGGGCTGTTCGCCGTCTTGAGCGCATGCACCGTCCCGGAATCGTCGCGCAGCAACAAATCCGTGAAAGTCTTGCCGATATCGATACCCAGGCGATGGGGCATGGGGTTTTCCGTCATTCCTCCCGCGCGCCGTCCGCGGGCCGGCGCGCAGGCGGATAATTCCCAACGCGGCCCGCGCCGTCAACCGATGCAGCGCCCGTTGCGGGGCGACCGATCGGCCCCTGCGTCAGGGCTTTTTTTCCGAAACCCGGTATGCTGTACTGCCGGCCGTTTCAACCACCGGACCCCGTTCGAGCCATGGCGCAGGTAACCGAGGGCCTACGTTCCCTTCGATTCTGGATCGTTATCGTCGGCCTCGTGATCCTGGCGGTCTTCGTCTATTTCTATCCGCCCTTCGAGAAACTGGTCAGCGACAGCATCCGGGGCCTGGCGTCGTCGACCATCGTCTTCTGGTTCGCCGCCTTCGTCGGCGTCGTCGCCTACGTCATTGCGCACTGGCAGTCGTTCCGCCAGCACTTCTTCCGCCGGGTCAGCGATCTGGACGCTGAAGGACTGGTCTTCGACACGCTGCAGGTCGCGCTTCTGGTCGCCCTGATCCTGTGCGCCGGCGGTATTCTCCAACTGATCGAGATGCTGAGCCTGCACCTGATCGATAAAGGCACGGTGCTCGACCCGCTCTTCGGGCGCAAGCTGCTCGCAATGATCGTGCTGGTGATCCTGGCGATCGGCTTCTACCTGCTGCACCGTATGGTGCGCGCCTTCCGCCTCGGGCGCCGCCCGGGCCGCACCCCGCCGCGCCGCAGTTCGAACGCCTAGGCGGCTGCTATGCCGCCAGCGCGTTGAAGGCATTGAGCGAGCTTTCGATTTCCGCCCGGTCCATATCCTGAACGATGAAGACGATGCGCGAGCGGCGGTCGCCGTCGGGCCAGCCGGTCATGTGGGTCGGTGGATGGACGATGTGCTGGACGCCGTTGATCAGCACCGGATCGGCGACGCCGGCGACGTTCACCATGCCCTTGACGCGCAGGACGCGCTCGCCGTGCCGGTTGAGCAGCATGCTCATCCACAGGCCGAACGCCGTCCAGTCCATCGGCCCGTCGAACCGGAGGCAGAAGGAGCCGACCCCGTGGCTATGGTCGTGGTCGTGTCCGTCGCCGGAAGCCGCGGCGAATCCCTCCAGCCAGCCGGCAACCTCGCGCCGCTTGCCGCCGGTCGCATAAAGATCGTCGGTCAGGAGGGTGTCCGGTTTCAACGGATCGGCGTCCATGTCGAATACCGGCGCGGCGGCGTTGATTTCGCGCACGGCGGCGCGGACGGTCCGGCCGCCGTCGTCCGCCATCGCCGTCTTGGTCAGCACGAACCGATCGGCGATCGCCGCCTGCTTGACCGATTCGGGATGGCGTTCGAGCTGCGCCGCCCCGTTCACCGCATCGATGACGGTGACGACGTTGCCGAGCCGGAAGTGATGCTGGAGCACCGGCTCGGCGAGAATCGTGTAGGCGATGGGCGTCGGGTCGGCGAGGCCGGAGGTCTCGATGGCGACGCGCCGGAAGGGCGGGATCTCGCCCCGCGTGCGCTGGGAGAACAGGCTTCTCAGCGCGCCCTGCAAATCTCCGCGAATGGCGCAGCACAGGCAGCCGCTGTCCATCAGCAGGACGCTTTCCTCGGCATGCTCGATCAGGTGATGGTCGAGGCCGACTTCGCCGAACTCGTTGATGAGGACGGCGGTGTCGCGCAGGGCCGGCGACCTGAGCAGCCGGGCCAGCAGCGTCGTCTTGCCGCTGCCGAGGAAGCCGGTGACGATGTTGATCGGGATCAGCGTGTCGTAGGCGGTCATCGCGCCGCAAGGCCGGCGAGCAGCGCCGGGTCCAGGGGATCGCAGCCGCGGCCGGTCAGGGCCTCGGCCGCAATCCAGACCTCGGTGATGTTGTCGACGATCTTCGAGCGCCCGGTGTGGGTCGACAGCACATAGGAACCGCCGCTGAAATCCGCGAGCTTCAGGCCGTAATGACCGAGGATGCGGTTGGCGAGGCGGATGCGCTCCTGGCGCTCGCGCCGCCGGGTCACCTCTTCCCGGCGGCTGGCGAAGGCTTCGGGCGAAGAACTGCTCTCGGTCCAGTGGCCGCGCCCGCCGAGCACGCCGCACAGGCTGCACATGGCGGAGCCGCCGCGACGCAACTATCCGCCAAGCCGGGCCGGCGCCACGCTCAGACGAGCACCGATTCCGGCCGCGCCGCCCCTTCGCGCGGATAGCGCTGGATGAAATCGTCGGCGATCTCGTCGAAGGTGCACCAGCGCACGCCGGCATGCTGGCTGATATAGTCGAACACCCGCTCCAGCATCAGCAGGACCTGCGGCCGGCCGGCGACGTCCGGGTGGATGGTCAGCGTGTAGACCGCGTAGTCGTATTCCCGGTAGACCCATTCGAACTGCTGGAGCCACAGGTCTTCGATATCCCGCGGGTTGACGAAGCCGAAGCTGTTCGGCGCCGACTTGATGAACATCATCGGCGGCAGGTCGTCGAGATACCAGCTGCCCGGAATGTCGACCAGGTCGGTCTCGACGCCGCGCACCAGCGGCTTCATCCACTCTTCCGCATTCTTCGAATAGTCGATCTTGGTCCAGCTGTCGCCGACCCGCGCGTAGAAGGGGTGGAAATCGTTGTTCATCAGGCTGTGGTCGTACTTGATACCCTTCTTCAGCAGCAGTTCGTTGGTAACGGTGCTGAACTCCCACCAAGGAGCGACATAGCCGGTCGGCCGGCGGCCGGACAGCCGCTCGATCAGCTCGATGCACTTGTCCAGAACCGCCTCTTCCTGCTCGGGCGTCATGGAGATGGGGTTCTCGTGGGAATAGCCGTGCATGCCGATCTCGTGGCCGGCGTCGACCACCATCTTCATCTGCTTCGGAAAGGTCTCGATCGAATGGCCGGGGATGAACCAACTCGTCCGGATGCCGAACTTGTCGAACAGCCGGACCAGGCGCGGCGAGCCGATTTCGCCGGAAAACAGGCCGCGGGAGATGTCGCAGGGCGAATCCTCGCCGCCGTAGGAGCCGAGCCAGCCGGCGACCGCATCGACATCGATCCCGATGGCGCACAGGATGTCCTTCTTGCCGCCGCCCGAGGCTGCCGCTGCGGGCGCAGGGCGGGTCGGAGCGGCCAGCGGCGGGCCGCCGCCGGGCGCACGGCCGCCCGGGTCGGTCCCCCGGTCAATCAGGGAACGCGGCTGGTAGCGCGGCCCGATCCCGCCGGAAGCGCGGGTCGCCCGCATCGAATCGCTGGTCCTGTCGTCGCTCATGTCACTCTCGTCGCTCGGGTATCGCAATAGCCCGGAGAGTGTCGATTTTTGCGCCGAAGCGCAATGGGCGGATATGCGGGCGGGTTCCGGCGGGGCATATCGCCCTGTCCGGTCATCACCACCGACCACCTCACTCGTCATCCCGACCGACCGGAGGGAGTGGAGGGATCTCAGCTCGAACGCGACGACAAGAGCCCGTGTTCGGCGACGAGATTCCTCCACTCCGCCACCCTTCGGGCGGCTCCGGTCGGAATGACGGGAGAGGAAAGAGCCGCAGTGGACGGGCCCGAATGCCGGGAAAGGGCGGGAGGGGACTGCGGCGCCCGGGGGGCGTCTTATTCCGCCGCCACTGCCATCGCGCTTTCGGCCGCCACCATCCGCTCGATCTTGCGCCGGGCGTGGATGCGCGCGCTGTCGTGCTTGATGTCGACCAGCGGGCGTTCGGGATCGGTTTCCAGGCAGGCCTGCTGCCGCTCGACGAAGTCGATGTCTTCCAGAAACGTGTTCCAGATTTCCTGGAACAGCTTGTCGTTGTCGGCCTCGCTGCGCGCCATGCAGCCGTTGTTGATCGCGAAATAGTAGTGGCAGCTGGTGTCGGTCTCAGGAGTCGCGCCGTGATAGATGCGCAGCGAGAAGCCGCCGTCCTGGTCCCGGTTCTCGCGCGCGCCGCGGCCGCTCTCCAGGGCGCCGGTCCATTGCAGCACCGTGATCGGCGCGACGTATTCGAATTCCTGCCAGCGGTCGACCTTCGCGCCCTCGGCAAATCCGGCCGCCTTGACGTAGGTCGGCGGCGGCTGGATGCCCTCCATCCAGCGAATGTAGTGGACGCCCGTATCCGTCCGCTTCGTGATCATCTCGGCGTTGACCTGGCCCATCTGGTCGCCGCCGCCGATGGTTTTGCGGTGGATGTAGGGGATGTGGGTCAGGTCCATCAGGTTTTCCATGACCAGCATGTAGTTGCACTTGAGGTGCATCCGGCCGTAGCGGACCGGCCAGTTCTCGGCGTCGTCGTTCCACGGCCAGTCGATCAGGGTCGAATCGTCGATCCGCTCCGGATCGCCCGTCCAGAGCCACACCATGCCCTGGCGTTCGACCACTGGATAGGCGCGGACGCAGGCCTGGGGCGGGATGCTGTCCTGGCCCGGGATGAAGACGCAGTCGCCGTCTCCGTTGAAGGTCAGGCCGTGATAGCCGCATTCCAGGCCGCGCTCGGTAACCTCGCCGAGCGACAGCGGCGTCGCGCGGTGGCTGCACCGGTCTTCCAGCGCCGCCGCCTTGCCCTCCCGGTCGCGAAACAGCACGACCCGCTCGTTCAGGATGGTCCGCGCCAGAGGCTTTTCGGTGACTTCGTGAGACCAGGCGCCGACATACCACGCGTTACGCGGGGCCGGCAGCGTCGCGATGTTGTGCATGGCCATCCCTCCGGAAGGTATTTTGCCGGTAGCCTATACCAACAGGCGGGCGCGTCAAAGCGGGGAAAGGCGGCATTTCCGGAAGGCCCGTCATGCGTCGCCGCTGCCGGTTCACCGGCGGGCGGCCGCGGGTTACATCCTCACCGACCGACACTCCCTGAAGCACGGGCGAGAGACGATGGACGATAAACGGGAAATGCGCACCGAATCCGATACGATGGGCGCCGTGAAGGTGCCGGCGGACCGCTACTGGGGGGCGCAGACCCAGCGCTCGCTCGGCAACTTCCGCATCGGCGAGGAGCGGATGCCGCGCGAGGTGATCCACGCCTACGGCGTGCTCAAGCGGGCGGCCGCCGAAGTCAACATGGAGCTTGGCGCGCTCGAGAAGAAGACCGGCAAGGGAATCGTCAGAGCGGCGACCGAGGTGATGAAGGGCAAGCTGGACGATCATTTCCCGCTGGTCGTCTGGCAGACCGGTTCGGGCACCCAATCGAACATGAACGCCAACGAGGTGATCTCGAACCGCGCCATCGAGCTGATGGGCGGCGAGATCGGCTCGAAGAACCCCGTCCATCCGAACGACCATGTCAACCGCAGCCAGTCGTCCAACGACACCTTCCCGACCGCCATGCACATCGCAGCGGTGGTGCAGATCGAGACGCTGCTGCTGCCGGCGCTGCGGCATCTGCGCGACACGCTTGACGGACGGCGCAAGGCTTTCGACCGGGTCATCAAGATCGGCCGGACCCATACTCAGGACGCCGTTCCGCTGACCCTCGGCCAGGAATTCTCGGGCTACGTCCAGCAGATGAAATACGGCATCGACCGGGTGAAGCAGACGCTGCCGCGTCTGTCGGAACTGGCACAGGGCGGCACGGCGGTCGGCACCGGCCTGAACGCGCCGAAGGGCTTTGACAAGGCGTTTGCCGCCCGGGTGTCGGAGATCACCGGCTTCCGCTTCCGCACCGCGCGCAACAAGTTCGAGGCGCTGGCGGCCAACGACGCGGCGGTCGAGGCGTCGGGCGCGCTCAACGTGCTGGCGGCCTCGCTGATGAAGATCGCCAACGATATCCGCTTTCTCGGCTCCGGCCCGCGCTCCGGCCTGGGCGAGCTGGTGCTGCCGGCTAACGAGCCCGGCTCCTCGATCATGCCCGGCAAGGTCAATCCGACCCAGTGCGAGGCGCTCACCATGGTGTGCTGCCAGGTGATCGGCAACCACACGGCGATCACCGTCGCCGGCTCGAACGGCCATTTCGAGCTCAACGTCTTCAAGCCGGTGATCATCCACAACCTGCTGCAATCGATCCGCCTGATCGCCGACGCCAGCGTCTCCTTCGCCGACAATTGCGTGGCCGGCATCGAGGCGAACGAGGCGCGGATCGACCGGCTGATGAGCGATTCGCTGATGCTGGTGACGGCGCTCAACCCGCATATCGGCTACGACAACGCGGCGAAGATTGCCAAGACGGCCCATGCCGACGGCTCGACCCTCAAGGAAGCCGGCGTGAAACTCGGCCTGCTGACGGAGGAACAGTTCGACGCCTGGGTGCGCCCGGAGAAGATGACGCGGCCGGGCTGAGGCGCGGATCGGCGATCCCGGCCCGGCAAATGAATGGATCAGGCGGCGCAACCCTCCGGCTTGAACACCCGCTCGGCCGAAGCCGGGAATTTGGCCAGCAGGGCCGCCGGACGGATCGGGCGCGCTACCAGGTTGCCGCCGCAGTTGGGGCAGATGCCGTTCAGCCGGCTCCCGGCACAGGCGGCGCAGAAGGTGCACTCGAAGCTGCAGATGCGCGCATCGGCACCGTCCGGCGGCAGATCCCGGTCGCAGCATTCGCAACCCGGTTTCAGGATCAGCATGGCGGTTGTCTCCCGATGACGGAGCGGGTCGTCAAGCGCTCGGTCACGATCCGCGGGCACCGGACCAGCGTATCGCTGGAGGCGCCGTTCTGGGAAGCGCTGAAAGACATCGCCGCCGCCGAGGGCCGCTCGCTCGCCGGCCTGATCGCGGAAGTGGACGAAGCGTCGGAAGGCAATCTGTCGAGCGCCCTGCGGCTCCACGTTCTGGCCTGGCTGCGCGGGCGGCTTACTTGAGCACGCCGGGCCAGTTTTTGTTGGCCTTGCGGATGTAGCCGGGAATGTCCCGCTTCCAGGTCCGCTGTACGCTGCGGTCGTAGTTGAGGTAGAGCTTGCCGTCGACGACCGACCACTGGTCGACCTCGATCTTGACGGCGTAGCCCTGGGCGACGCCATAGGCGCAATAACCGCCATATTGCGGCGCCCAGCGCTCCGGATCCTGCCTGAACTTGTCCCGGTTGGCGGCGCTGGAGAAATACCAGGTCGCGCTTTTCCATACGTGGGTGAATTCCGGCTTGCCGGCGACCGGCTTGCCCTCGGTGAAATAGGCGACCGGATCGTAGCCGCGGATCGCCATGCCGCCGGGCGCGAAGATTTCCGGCTTGGCGGCGGTCGCCGGCGCGACGGTGTAATGGCCCGCAAGGGCCGCGACCGGCGCGGCGAGGGCTGCGGCGAGAAGGAAGCGGCGGGAGAGAGTCATCGGGGCCTCCGCACGGTACGGGGTTCGGGATCGGCTTCCATGTGGGTATCGCGAACCGGGCTTTCAGCACAAATCGACATAACAGCGCTGTGAAACCGGCGTGCGCCACCAGCCGCGCGACGCGGAGTCAGGGTTGATCCGCCGCCCGCCGCCTCTAAAACACAAGCCGACTGTCGCTTTCTTCCGCCCGTCGCGGAGCACGAGGGAGGTATCGGAGTGAGAGCCCGTCGCTGGGTCGGCGCCATGAGGCCGGGCGAAGCGCTGCCCGGCCGGAGCCGCGCCGGAAGGAAGCAGGCGGAAAGTGCGCCCGCCGCGGACGCGGACGGGCTGCGCGGCCGGCTGCGCGCCGTGATCGACAGGCCGCACTTCCAGTGGGCAGTGACCGCGCTCATCACCGTCAACGCGCTCACCCTCGGCCTCGAAACCTCGAAGGTCGCCATGGCCCATGCCGGCGGGCTGATCGCCGGGCTGGACCGGATCATTCTCGGCGTTTTCGTAGTCGAAATCCTGCTCAAGATGGTCGCCTACGGGCCCCTCGGCTTCTTCCGGCGCGGCTGGAACGTCTTCGATTTCGTCATTGTCGGGATCGCACTGGTACCGAGCGCCGGCGCCTTCTCGGTCCTGCGCGCCCTGCGCATCCTGCGGGTCCTGCGGCTCGTCTCGATCGTGCCGGCGATGCGCAAGGTGGTGCTCGCCCTGCTCGCCAGCATTCCCGGCGTCAGTTCGATCATGATGCTGATGGTGCTGGTCTTCTACATTTTCGCGGTGATCGCAACGCGGCTCTACGGCGAGACCTTCCCGCAATGGTTCGGCACGGTCGGCGAGAGCATGTATTCGCTGTTCCAGATCATGACCCTGGAAAGCTGGTCCATGGGCATCGTCCGCCCGGTGATGGAAACCTTCCCGAACGCCTGGCTGGTCTTCGTGCCCTTCATCCTCGTCACCAGCTTCGCCGTGCTCAACCTGTTCATCGCGGTGATCGTCAACGCCATGCAGGAGCAGCAGGCCTACGATCTCGAGGAGGCCCGCGATACGCTCGAACAGGATATCGCCGAGCAGACCATGAAATTGACCGAGGAAGCGAAGGCGCGGACCGAAATCCTCGGCCAGAAGGTCGACGCCCAGACCGGGGAGCTGACGGCCGAGATCGGCGCGCTCAAGGCCGAGATCCGCGAGCTCAAATCCCTGCTGGCGGAAAAACCGTGACCGCGTTGCCGGAGCCGACCTCGCCGCTCAACCGGGTGCGCCGCCGGGTCGGCGCCTTCATGGAGAGCCCGCGGGTCACGCGCGCGATCACCGCGGTGATCGTGTTCAACGCGATCACCCTCGGCCTGGAAACCTCGGCCGGCGTCATGGAGCGCGTCGGGCCGATTCTGCTGCTCCTCGACGATATCGTGCTGGCGATCTTCGTGATCGAACTGCTCGCCAAGCTGTTCGCCTTCGGCTGGCGCTATTTCACCAACGGCTGGAACGTCTTCGATTTCATCATCGTCGGCATCGCGCTCGCGCCGGCGAGCGGCGATCTCACGGTGTTGCGCGCGCTGCGCATCCTGCGCGTTCTGCGGCTGGTCGCCATCGTGCCGTCGATGCGCAAGGTGGTGATGGCGCTGATGGCGGCGATTCCGGGCGTCTCCAGCGTCATCGCCCTGCTTGCGCTGGTCTATTACGTCTTCGCCGTCATGGTGACCAAGCTTTACGGCAAGGCCTTCCCCGACTGGTTCGGCACGGTCGGCGACAGCATGTATTCCCTGTTCCAGATCATGACGCTGGAAAGCTGGTCGATGGGCATCGTCCGGCCTGTGATGGAGCAATATCCCGGCGCCTGGATGGTCTTCGTGCCGTTCATCCTGATGACCAGCTTCGCCGTCATCAACCTGTTCATCGCCGTGATCGTCAACGCCATGACCGAGCAGAGCCAGGCCGAATCCGCGGCGCTCAAGGAGGAGATGCACGCCGTCACCGAGGCCGAAGCCTCCGCCCTGATGCAGCGCATGGCAGCCCTGCAGCGCCAGATGGACGAGATCAAGGGGATGCTGGAGCGGCGTTAGCCGGCCGCTTCCAGCAGCAGCGCGGCGGTCTCGGCCGGGTGCGAGATCATCAGGTCGTGGGGCCCGTCGATGCGGCGGCGCAGCCAGCCCGGTCCGGACGCCACGCCCGCATGGATCGCGTGGAAGGGCGACGGGTCGTTGGCGGTCGCCAGGACATGCATCCTGCGGCTGACCGTCTGCCAGGCGCCGCTGAGCGGCAGGGGGTCGGTAAGGCAGCGCAGGGGGTGCGGCGTCACCTTGGGCTCGACCCAGGCCTGCTGCGCCGGATCGTCGAGCCAGGCGCTCGCCGGCAGAGGCGGCACCTTCCAGCCGTCGCCCCGTTCCGCGGCAGACCTCTCGAACGCCGCGACGCGCTCCGGCGGCGCCATGTCGTTGACGCACTGCCCGTCCCCCGGCACGAAGGCGTCGAGATAGACAAGCGCGCGCAGCCGCCCGGCCGCGCGGTCGGCGGCGCCGGTAACGACCATCCCGCCATAGCTGTGGCCGCACAGCACGATGTCGTCCAGTTCTTCCCATTCGAGCAGATTGACGATGTCCAGGATGTGGGTCTCCAGGCCGGTCTCGCGGGTCAGCAGATGCGCGCGGTCGGCGAGGCCGGTCAGCGTCGGCGCAAACACCCGATGGCCGGCCGCTTGCAGCCGTCCGGCGACATCCCGCCAGTGCCAGGCGCCATGGACCAGGACGAAATCGGTCATGGGCCGGCATCCCCCTCGGCGGCCCCGTTTCCCCCGGCCAGATCGTCGGCGATGAAGCCGCGGACGATTTCGTCGATCGATGCGTCCGGCGCGATGCCGAGCGCCTCGCCCCTGGCGCCGTGCGCCGCGCCGGGCCAGCCGCCGACGATCTTCATGATTGCCGGGTCCGGCCTCCAGCGGATCGCGCCGATGCTGCGGTTGCCGGCGTTGCGCGCCACCGCATCGGCCATGTCCGACGCCGTCGCCCGGAGGCCCGACAGCAGCAGCGTCCGCTTCAGGCCGAGCCGTTCGCCGGGCAGGTCGTGGACGGCGATGAACGCGTCCACCGTGCGCCGGGGCGACAGGCAGGCCATCGCGACATGAGGCTCGACCGGGCAGTCGTAATCCTTGCCCTGCAACGGCTCGCGGATAATCGAGCTTGCCCAGGTCGAGGCCGCGCGGTTCGGCGCCGGCCGCACCATGATCGTCGGCAGGCGCAGCGCCCGGCCGTCGATATAGCCCTTGCGGGTGTAGTCGTGGATCAGTTGCTCGCCGACCAGCTTCTGGATGCCGTAGGAGGTCTGCGGCAGGGGCGGGGTATCGTCCTCGATCGTCTCCGGCAGGTCGCCGCCATAGACCGCGATAGACGAGGCGAAGACCAGGCGCGGCGGCGCGGTCAGCCCGCGGCAGGCTTCGAGCAGGTTGCGCGTGCCGTCCAGATTGACCCGGTAGCCGAGTTCGAAATCCTCCTCCGCCCCGGCGCTGACGATGGCGGCGAGGTGGAAGACGCTGGCCGCATCGCCGCCGACTAGGTCGCGTACCGTAGCGGCGTCGCCGATATCGCCGGTCACCGCTTCGGCCCGTCCGCCGAGATCGTCCGGCGGGACGTTGTCGAACAGCACGAGTTCCGTTACCTGCGCCGGCGCGCCGTCCGGCCCGGCGAGCGTACCGCGCTCCAGGATCGCCCGCGCCAGCTTCCGCCCGAGAAACCCGGCCCCGCCGGTAATGATGACGCGCATGAGTGTTGCCTCTTCTCCTTGGGTTCTGTCGCGATTTTCTCCGACAGGGGGCTGGCCCGGTCAACTCACATGGGAATGGCGCCTCATACCCTCTGCCTGTGTCGGTTGCAAATTGTCAACTGACAGGCGACAGATTATACTTGCGCAATGATCGTTTCGTTCCGGCATCGCGGGCTGAAGGCGCTTTACGAGGGCCGGACGGCCCGGCGCGTGGCACCGGCGCATGTCGGGAAACTGCGGGATATCCTGGCGGCGCTCGATCTCAGCCGGGGGCCGGAGGACATGAACCTGCCGGGCTTTCGGTTGCACGAACTGAAAGGACGCTTAAAGGGCCATTGGGCGGTTTCGGTATCGGGCAACTGGCGCGTCACGTTCCGGTTCGAGGATGGCGCGGCGGTCGATGTGGACTATGTGGACTATCACTGAGGAGGTCGGTCATGAGCATGCATAACCCGCCGCATCCGGGCGGCATCGTGAAACGGCAGTGCCTCGAACCCCTGGGTTTGACCGTGACGCGGGCCGCCGAAGGGTTGGGTGTCACGCGGCAGGCGCTTTCGGAGCTGGTGAACGAGCGCACCGGGATCTCGGTTGAAATGGCGATCCGGCTGTCGAAGGCCTTCGGCTCGACGCCGGAAACCTGGCTCGGCATGCAGATGGCCTGGGATCTCTGGCAGGCCCGCGAGCGCGCCGGCCGGATCGCGGTCGAGCGGTTCGCGGCGGCGTGACCGGCGAGGTGCGCCGGTGCCGGGATAGCCGCATTTACGCCGCGTTGAAGTACGGTATTCTGGGGACGATCGGCGCGGGAGCGCATCCGCGGAGAGGGCAATGACCGACTCACTCATCGACCGGAACCCGGAAATCCTGGGCGGGACTCCCGTGTTTGCCGGCACCCGGGTTCCGGTGCGCATCCTGATGGAGCATCTGGAAGCGGGCGACCGGCTTGACGAATTTCTGGAGGACTACCCGTCCGTCTCGCGGCGCCAGGCGATCGCAGTGCTGGAGCGTGCAACGGCGATGCTGATGTCCGGCACCGATGAAGCTGCTGCTTGACGATTCCGTGCCGCGGCGGCTCGCATTTTACTTTCCGAAATCGTTTACAGTGCACACGGTGCAGGAGATAGGCTGGACGGGCACTGACAACGGCCTTCTGCTGTCCCTCGCCGCCGGCAGAGAATTCGCCGCCGTCATTACGGTCGACCGGGGCATCGAGCATCAACAGAATGCGGACGACCTGCCGATTCCGGTTGTGATCATGATCGCCGCCCGTAACCGGTTGCAGGATTTGCAGTCGCTCGTTCCCGGCGTCGTCGCTGTTCTGTCCGGCGGCCTGCAAAGGCGCTTCTACCGCGTACCGGCTTGAAGCGTTATACGGCTTCGGCATAACGCGAGGGGCCTCGCCGACGATAGGGAGAAATTGAGCCTTGACCCCCGTTCCGTACACCCTCCCCGCCGATCGCATCCTCGCCACCCATGTCGGCAGCCTGCCTCGGCCCGACGACCTGATCGACCTGCTCGTCGCCAGGGACCGCGACCGGCCCTATGACGCTGCGCTGCTTGAGCGCCGCGTCGCCGAATCGGTGACGGAGATCGTCCGGAAACAGGTAGACTGCGGCGTCGACATCGTCAGCGACGGCGAGATGTCGAAAATCTCCTACACCAACTATGTCAAGCACCGGCTCAGGGGCTTCGGCGATCCGGAGCCGCTGCGCTTTTTGCCGTCGGACCTGAAGGCCCATCCGGACTACGCCGCCAGCATGCGCGCGAACGCCAAGCTGCCGAACCTCGACCCGCCGGCCTGCCGCGCGCCGATCGAGCCCGGCGATACCGGGCCGCTGGAAACCGACCTTGCGAACTATCGCGCGGCAGTGGACGCGGCTCAGCCGGCCGGCGCCTTCATGAACGCCGCCTCCCCCGGCGTCGTCGCCCATTTCATGCCCAACGCCTTTTACGAGACCCGCGACGCCTATGTCCTGGCGCTCGGCGAGGCGCTGACCGGCGAATACGAGGCGATCCACGAGGCCGGCTTCCTGCTCCAGATCGACTGCCCGGACCTCGCCATGATCCGCCACATGGAGTTCGCCGGCCGGTCCCTCGAAGACTTCCGCCACGCCGCCGAAGTCGGCGTCGAGGCGCTCAACCACGCGACCCGCAACATCCCGGCCGAAGCGATGCGTATGCACATCTGCTGGGGCAACTATCCGGGCCCGCACACCCACGACGTGCCCTTCGCCGCGATGGCGGACATCGTGTTCCGGGCCAGGCCGTCGACCGTGCTGTTCGAGGGCGCCAATCCCCAGCACGGCCACCAGCACGAAGACCTGGCCGATTTGCCCATCCCCGGCGACAAGATTCTGGCGCCCGGCGTCATCGACACCAACACCAACCATGTCGAGCACCCGAAGCTGGTTGCCCAGCGCCTGTGCGCCTACGCCGATATCGTCGGGCGCGAGCGGGTCCAGGCCGGCACCGATTGCGGCTTCTCCACGCTGGCCAGCCTGCCGCGGGTCTGGCCCAGCATCGTCTGGGAGAAGCTGCGCGCGCTGGCGGACGGCGCGGCGCTCGCGACCGACCGGCTGTGGGGGCGGAAGGCCGCGTAGCATGGAGCACCCGCCTTTCCGAATCCACGTCTGCGAGCCGGAGCGGCGCGAGCCCGGCTTCATCGTGCTGCCGGTCGGCAAGGCGGTGCGGGCGATCTCGCGCGATTCCGAGTTCGAGGCGCTGGTCGCGCTCGACCGTCACGGCAAAGTCGCCTGGCAATGGCGTTCGCCCGGCAACCGCTCGCTGATGGACGTCAAGCGCACGCCGCGCGACACGCTGCTGGTCCTGACGACCGACGGCTGCATCCTCGAGGTCGCGCAATCGGGCGAGACGATCCGCGCCTGGTCGTCGCCGGGCCGCGGCCCGCAGGCGGAAAACGCGATCCCCGTCGATACGCTGTATTTCCACCATTCGGTGCAGGAACTGCCGGACGGCAATTTCGCCGCCCTGTCGCTGACGACGCGGACCTTCGACGATTACCCGCTCTCCGAACACGACATCGCCGGGCCGCGCGGCCAGCGCGAGCTGGCCGGCGACACGGTCGTCGAATTCACGGCCGACGGCACGGTGGTGCGCGAACACGATTTCTTCGACATCATCGACCCGCACCGGATCGGCCACGGGCTGGACGCGCCTTTCTGGACCATCGCGGAGGTCGTGCCCGGCGGCGCGGACTGGACCCACGCCAACGGGCTGATCCACGATCCGTCGGACGACAGCTTCATCGTCACGGTCCGCCACCAGGACTGCGCCATCAAGATCGACCGCAAGAGTGGCGCGCTCACATGGATCCTCGGCACGCCGGACGGCTGGCGCGAGCCCTGGGCGTCGAAGCTGCTGAACCCCGCCGGCCGGCCGGACTGGTTCTGGCATCTGCACGATCCGAGCCTCATGCAGGACGGCTCCCTGCTGCTGTTCGACAACGGCGAGAGCGGCGCTTTCCCGCCGGCGCCCAAGCCGGACATCGATACGCTGGTCAGCCGCGCCATCGCCTACCGGATCGACGAAGGGGCGATGACCTGCAAGCCGGCCTGGTCGTTCGAAGGGCCCTATTCCATGTATGTCAGCGGCGCCTGCGAACTGCCGGAGACCGGCAACGTCTTCGTCACCTTCGGCGGCATCACGCTGACCCGGCCGGAGGGCGCGCGCACCGACCTGCCGCCGAAAGGCTACGGCAGCGCGGAGGTCTTCGAGGTGACGCGGACCGACCCGCCGGAAATCCTGTTCCACGCCGAACTGAACGACCGCGACGGCGACGCCGGGCAGGGCTGGGCGATCTTCCGCGCCGAACGGGTGCCGCCCGACTGGTTCGGCGGCAGTGGATGACGCGCCCGCGGACGGTGGCGGGAAACCGAAGGCAGGGGAGGCGGCCATGACGACCGGCCTGGTCTGGGATGAGCGCTTCATGTGGCACGACACGGGCACGCGCTTCGGACCCATCGGCGGGCTCGACTGGATGGAGCCCGTCGAGCCGCCGGAGAGCGCGCCGGGCAAGCGGCGGATCAAGAACCTGCTCGACGCCAGCGGCCTGTCCCGCGCGCTGGTCATGCTCGCGCCCGCGCCGGCGAGCGATGCCGACCTGCTGCGCGTCCATACCCAGGCGCATCTCGACCATGTGGCGGCGGTGAGCGCGGCCGGCGGCGGCAACGTCGCCCGCCGCTTCGCCACGACGCGGGTCGGCGCGGACGGCGAGAAGATCGCCCGCCTCGCCGCCGGCGCCGGGATCGCGGCGGTCGACGCTGTGCTCGCCGGAACGGCCGACAACGCCTATTGCCTGCACCGGCCGCCCGGCCACCACGCCGAGCCGGACGAGGCCATGGGCTTCTGCATCTACGCCAACGCGGCGATTGCCGGCGCCTATGCGCTGGACGCCGGCGGGCTGGCGCGCATCGCCTTCGTCGACTGGGACGCCCATCACGGCAACGGCACCCAAGCGGCCTTCTGGACCGATCCGCGGGCGCTCGCCATCTCGCTGCACCAGGATTGCGCCTTCCCGCCCGGCAGCGGCGCCGCGGAGGAGACCGGGGAAGGCGCCGGCGCCGGGACCAACATCAACATTCCCCTGCCACCGGGTTCCGGCGAAGGCGCCTATCTGGCGGCGTTCGAGCGCGTCGTGCTGCCGGCGCTCACCGCCTTCCGGCCGGACCTGATCTTCGTGCCCAGCGGCTTCGATTCCGGCGGCCACGACCCGCTCGCCCGCATGATGTTGACCAGCGAGAGCTTCCGCCGCATGACGGAGCTGCTGCTGGCGGCGGCCGGCGACCTGTGCGGCGGGCGCATCGTGATGCTGCACGAGGGCGGCTATGCGCCCCATATCGTGCCCTTCATGGCGCTCGCCGTGTTCGAGGCGCTCGCCGGCGAGACGACCGGCGTGACCGACCCCTTCCTGCCGGCGCTCGCCGGCAACCCCTGGCAGGCCCTCCAGCCCCACCAGGACCGCGCCATCGCCGCCGCCGAGCGGGCCGGGCTGGCCGCCTTTCTGGCGCGGTAGCCGTCTGCGGATGTCATGATGTGTCATGTTTTGTCATGATTCGTCATGGCGTCCCTCTCCGCTCCAATCGTCATTCCGACCCGTAGCCCCGGATTGAATCCGGGGCGGAGTGGAGGAATCCCGTCGCCGGATTCGGGTTCTTGTCGTCGAGTTCGAGCCGAGATCCCTCCATTCGCTTCGCTCAGTCGGGATGACGGAAAGGGAGAGCGCCCGGCCGGGATGACGGACAGGGCAAGCGGCGGCAGTTGTACGCACGCAGGCGTCAGGGAATGTCATGATTCGTCATGTTTCTCCGTTTCCGGCCAGATACCGGGCCTCAAAGCGTCCCCCCTCCCCCAAGGATTCCTCTGCGAAAAGGGCCGGGCCGCCGGAGACTTGTCCTTCCCCCTCTTCAGAGGATTCCTCTGCAAAAGGCCGGTAGGGAGGGATCTGGCG
>JAPPLJ010000052.1 GCA_028819475.1 Rhodospirillaceae bacterium | reverse complement strand
GAGCCTCGAGCCTCCTGTCGAGCTGCATAGTGAGGTGTAATATGAGGCCTAATCGGTGGACAGATGCCAGCCGGTCCGGGCCAGCCATCCCGCGATTATGCTCATATCCGCCAGCACGGCCGCCGGCGTCGCCCGCGCCCCGATGCCCGCATATAATAATGTCGGCATGTTCCGATCTCCCCGGTCGCAATTCCGCCGCTCCCTCTCCTGCAGCGGCTTCGCTCCCGAAGGGCTTTTCTCCCCCTCCGAATCCCGGGTCGGTACCGGGAATGCTTGAATGACCGCCGGGGACGGGCGGCGCCGGACAGCGGGCTCGATGCGCTCAGGCGGCGCCGCTGCAACGGTCCCGGACGGCGTCCGCCAGGGCGGCGACGCCGCGGCGGTGCACGTTCAGGACCTTGCCGCCGCGCAGGACCGCTGTCGCCTTGTGGGCGATCTCGGTCGAAACCCAGACGACGGCAATGTCGGCCCAGGCGAGCAGCGGGCCGACCGTCTTCCGGCTGGGGGTGGTGTCCTCGGTGACGAAGCGGAGTTCGATGCGGCCGCGGCAGAGCCGTTCGAGGTCGCCGCGCGTGCCCGGCGAGCCGCCGGCGACCAGCAGCTTCGTGCAGCCGGCCCGGCGCATCGCGGCCAGCATGGCCTCGACCGCCCGGCGGTTGTCGCTGCCGCCGCAGCTCTCGCAATGTTCGGGAGCGACGGATACCGGAACGCGGGCGTCGCCGGGCGCCGGCCGGCAGGCGGCCTTGCGGCAGTGGCGCGCGAAGGCCGCGGCGAGCACGCGGTCGACCGCCGCGATCTTCGATTCCGCGATGCGGGTCTTGCCGGCCCGGGTCAGGCCGGCTTGCCGGAGGCACTGGAGCGCCCGTTCGGCGCCGGCGCCGCGGAAGCCGCGCGACGCCAGGAGGTCCGACAGGGCGAGATCGTTCATGCGGCGATACCCGGTTCGGCGGTTTCGAAGGAAACGGCGCGCCGCCGCCGCCGGGCCGGCGGCGCAGCTATGCCGCCGGCGCGGAGAGGCGGTCAGGCGGCCTCGGACGCGGCGACGCGCAGCCTGCCGCCGCCGGTCGAGCGCGGCTGGCGGATGACGATGTCGATGTCGCGCCCGAGCACGGTCAGCAGGCGGAGCAGCCGCTCCAGCGAGTATTCGCGGAAGTCGCCCCGGAGCAGCCGCGAGACGTCGGGCTGGGACAGGCCGAGCATGCGTCCGGCCTCGGCCTGGGTGATGCCGCGCCGGCGGACGATGTCGTCGATGCGGCTCACCAGTTCGGCCTTCACGATGTGCGCGTCGGAATCGGGCAGGCCGAGGTCGGCGAAGACGTTGCCGCCGCCGCGTTCTACCGTGTCCATGATGTCCTCCGTCCTGGTAGGGTCCTGTCGGGGCCGGCGCCGTTCAGGCAGGTTCGATCTCCGTCGCCTGGAGCCCGCGCGGCACGCTTTCCGCGCGGACGAAGACGCGCTGGCCCTGCTGCAGGTCGGCCAGGCCGGAACGCAGCAGCACGCTGGCATGGACGAACACCTCGCGGCCGCCGTCGTCCGGCACGACGAAGCCGAACCCGCGGATCGGGTCGTAGAACTTGACCGTGCCCGCCACATCCAGGTCTGCCGCCGGCTGTCCGGCGGCGTCCGGTCCCGGATACCGGCCGTCGAAGGGCCGGGCGCGGGCCGGCGGGCGGGCTTCGACGGCCGGGGCCTCGACCGAGATAATCTTCGACACCTGGGAACCCCTGTCGCCCTGCACGGTCTCGCAGGTCACGACGGCGCCCTGGGGCAGCGTGTTCCGGCCCGACGCCTCGACCGCGCTGACATGGCAGAAAATGTCCGGCGACCCGTCTTCCGGCTCCAGGAAGCCGTAGCCCTTCATCGGCAGGAACCACTTGACGACGGCGCAAAGCGGCCGGGCCGATGCCGCAGGGCCGGAGACCGCAGGGCCGGCCGGCGCAGCGTCCGGTTCCGCGGCCGGCCGCCCGTTGCCGGGCGCCCGGGCGAGCAAGGACGGGCGGGCCGATGCGGTGGAGAAATCGACGGCATGGATCCGGGACACCTCGGGGCCGTGGCGGCCCGGCACGGTCTCGCAGGCGACCGTCGCGCCGGCGAGCAGGATCTCCATGCCGACGGCCTCCAGCGCCGGGCGGGGACAGAAGACGGCCGGCGCGCCGTCGCCGGGATCGAGGACCCCGTAGCCCCTCGCAGCATCGTACCGTTCGACCGTCGCGGAAATGCACGTGCCGGCGCCGGGGCCGGAAAATGAATCGGTCATGCCTTGTGACTTTCCCCGAATGACGGAATTGCGTATCGACGGTCCCTTCTACCGCCTGTCCCGCAGGCGGTGAAGCCTTCCGGGGCTGGTTGCGTCGGCCGGCCGTTCCAGAATCTGGATTCTGCCGCCGGGGACGGGGAGGAGCCCGGCCGGGAACCGGCCGCAAGTCTACGGCACGCCGGTGAGGGCGAGCGCCAGCAGCGGCATGTTGGAGCGGATCTCGACCTGGTCGAGGCGCAGGCCGAGGAAGGCGAGGCAGGCCGCCGTCTCGGCCTCGGTCTCCCAGGTGCCGTGGTCGACCCCCGTCTCCAGTTCGATCACGGTGTAGAAGGGCGGCCCGGCCTGCGCCGCGTACCTGTCTGGGGCGCGGCTGTTGGAGCGGTACGCGCAGGCGGGGCAGCGCGCGGAACCTGCCGTGGCGGTCCCGCAATCCACGCATCGCCGCTCAGCGCGCCGCCGGACGTAGCGCTTCCGGCTCGTGGCGCTCTTGCGTTCGGGCGAGACCCGTTCGGCCTCCAGCGCGGCGTGGCGGGTACAGCGCGACAGGCCGCCGGCCGCCGGCTCCGCGCAGCGCACGCACAGGCCGGCGGCGATGCGCGCGGCGTAGCGCCGGCGCTCGCGCGCGCGCATCGCTTCGCGGCAGGTCTCGCAGACCGACCGGCCGTCGCCGGGCGGGTTGCGGCCGCATTTTGTGCACAGCCCGGCGTCGCGCC
>JAPPLJ010000051.1 GCA_028819475.1 Rhodospirillaceae bacterium | reverse complement strand
AGGCTGACGGACTTGGGCGCGCTCAGCGTCACGTCCCGGCCCGGCCGGTGCACGATGCTGCCGTCGATCTCCTTGCGCCCGAGACGGCGGCCGCCGGGAACCTCGCCTTCGAGCACCGACCGGAAGCGTTCGGGATCGACCGGGCCGGAGAGGCCGAGCGCCTCGGCACCCCGGCCCGCCCAGGCGCTTGCTTCCTTGTGCGCTCCGTCGTCCTTCGCGTAGTAGCCATCGCGCTCGAAATAGGCCACGCCCTGCGACGGCGAGGCGATCTTGCCGATGGACGCTACCATCGCGGCAGCCTCGTGACGGCAGCGGATTCGGAGGGTTCGTGCCTGTCCATAACGGCAAGATGGGCGCTTGCGATGGACGGAACAAGTGCCGAACATAGGTGCGTCCGCTGGTGGCCGCCCGTGGCCGCGAAAGTCGCAGAATGTCGGTCGCGGCGCACCGGATACGAACCGGGTTGACGTGGTAGCAAGCGGTCGCTACCTTTGCGGCATGAGATCGGTCGGCATCAAGGTTCTGAACAGCAAGTTGAGCGAATACGTCCGGCTCGCGTCGTCCGGCGAGACGATTCTCGTGACCGACCGGGATCAGGTGGTGGCGGAGCTCGGCCCGCTCCGGGAGACCCGGAGCCCGATCCTCGCCGACGCCTTCCTGGCCGAAGCGGTGCGGTCCGGCGTGCTGACGCCGCCGAGGCTGACCGCCTCGGGACCGCCGCCCAAGCCCAAGCCCGTCGCCACGCTGGAAGAAATCCTGGCCGATCTGGACGAGAGCCGGCGCGACCGGTGATCTACCTCGATTCGTCCGTCGCGCTCGCGCATCTTCTTGCCGAGAACCGGCAGCCGCCCGCTTCGCTCTGGGACGAGACCCTGTTTTCCAGCCGGTTGCTGGAATACGAGATATGGACTCCTCTGCATGCGCGCGGGCTTGCGGAGTCCTACGGCGAGGCGGCGCGCTGGCTGACCGGCCGCGTCGCGATGCTGGAGCTATCGCCTTCGGTGCTGGCGCGGGCGCTGGACGCCTTTCCCGGCCCCGGCGCGCTGCGCACCCTCGACGCCCTGCATCTGGCGTCGTGCGCCTATCTCGCCGAACACGCGCAGGGGGTCGCGTTGGCGAGCTACGACCGGCGGATGAACGACGTGGCCCGCGCGATGGACATTCCGCTGTTCGACCTTGAGGCGCCGCGAACCGGATGATCGCTGGGTTGCGCGAAATTTTTTTCATCGTAGCCAAACGCGGCCAGAGAGTGCCAGAGCGTGCCTGGTGCGGACAAGCTGTTGATTCCATGCAGGAAATCGCCTGGTGGACCGTTTGACAAGCCTTGCCCGCAGGTTCAAATCTCCCTTCCAGGGTCACGGAATCCGGGAAGGCGGAGGCGATGCGGAGAGACGGGAACGGCCGCGAGCGGGAGGGAGTTCCCCGCGTTGCCGCGAACGACAATGGCGGGCCGGAAGCGCGGATCGACGACGCGGTGATGCGCCTCGCCCGCTTGCTCGGACGGCAGATCGCGCGCGAGCGGTTCGAGTCAACCCGCGCCGCCAACGACAACGTGCCGCCGGAGAAGGAGGCGCACGACCGATAGGAGACCCGAGACCATGACCCTTCGCTGTGCGCTCTATGCCCGCTATTCGTCCGACCAGCAGCGGGCCGCTTCCATCGAAGACCAGTTCCGGGTCTGCCGCGAGCACGCCGAGCGCGAGGGCTGGAAGATCGCCGGCTGCTACAAGGACTCCGCCATATCGGGCGACAGCGTGATTCTCCGCCCCGGCATCCAGGGGCTGCTTGAGGACGCGCGGCGTGGTCTGTTCGAGATCGTCGTCGCCGAGGCCCTCGACCGGGTGAGCCGCGACCAGGCGGACGTGGCGACGCTCTACAAGCACCTGCGCTTCGCCGGCGTGATGATCGTCACCCTGTCGGAAGGCGAGATCAACGAGCTTCACGTCGGCCTCAAGGGCACCATGAACGCGCTGTTCCTGAAGGACCTCGCGGCGAAGACGCGCCGCGGCCTCCGGGGCCGGGTCGAGGCCGGCAAGTCGGGCGGCGGCATCTGCTACGGCTACGACGTGGTGAAGCTGCACGACGACGCCGGCGAGCGCATCCGCGGCGAGCGGGAGATCGACGAGACGCAAGCCGAGATCGTGCGGCGCATCTTCCGCGAGTTCGCGCAAGGCACCAGCCCGCGCGCCATTGCGCGGCGCTTGAACGAGGACGGCATCCCCGGCCCCAAGGGGAAGCTGTGGACCGATTCCGTGCTGCGCGGCCACGCCAAGCGCGGCACGGGGCTTCTCAACAACGAGCTCTATATCGGCCGGCTGATATGGAACCGGCAGCGCTTCCTGAAGAACCCGGACACCGGCAAGCGAGTCGCGCGCCTCAACCCGCCCGAGGAGTGGATCGTCGCCGAGGTTCCCGAGTTGCGGATCGTGGACGACGAACTGTGGCAGGCGGCGAAGGTCCGGCAGGGGGAAATCTCGGAGAAGTATGCGACGTCCATCGCGGCGACGCGCGCGGCCCAGGCCAACTATCTCAACAGCACCCACCGGCCCCGCTATCTGCTGTCCGGTCTTCTGGAGTGCGGCGTGTGCGGCGGCTCCTACGCCAAGCGCGGCCAGGACCGCTACGCCTGCTCCAACTACATCATGTCGGGCTCGTGTTCCAACAGCCGAACCATCCGGCGCGTCGAGATCGAGGAACGGGTCATGGCGGGGCTCCGGGAGAAGCTGATGGCGCCCGAGGCCGCCGCCGAGGCGATGCAGGCGTATGCCGAGGAGACCAACCGGCTCAACCGCGAGCGGCGCGCATCGGGCGCGACGGACCGGAAGGAGCTTGCCGACATCGAAAAGAAGATCGCCACCATGCTCGACGTGATCGAGGACGGCGGCTATGCGCGGGGCATGATGGACCGCATGCGCGAGCTTGAGGCCCGCCAGGACGAGATCGCCGAACGGCTGTCAGCCGCCCCGGTCGATCTTCCCGACATCCACCCCAACATCGCCATCGTCTATCGGCGCAAGGTGGAGCGGCTCGCCGAGGCGCTGGCCGACCCGCGCGACCGCGACGAGGCAGCGGACGCGATCCGGGGCCTGATCGAGCGCATCGTGCTCACCCCCGGCGAGAAGCGCAGCTCGATGAACGCCGCGCTTCATGGCGACCTCGGCACCATCCTCGAATGGGCCGGAAACGGCAGCGGGAAAGGGGTGACCGACACTCCCAAATCGGGAATGTCGGTCTCGGTGGTAGCGGGGGCAGGATTTGAACCTGCGAGCCTCCTACGATCAGGCCAGCCCATTCGATCCTGCACCTGTAGCCCGCTCAAGGGTGTGTTGCGCCGAAGTAACGGCATCTTAAGCGGTCGTTCGCGAGAGGTGGATTTCTTCGCGAACGCCACCGGCTTGCAAACGGCGCCTTCAGATCTCGGCGGCAGGAAACACCCGACCGTCCTGCACTGTTCCCCAAACGCTGACGTCTCTTAGCCTGTCGGCGCCGATCTCCGTCGGATCGTCTTCCAGGACGGCGAAGTCGGCGCGCTTGCCGCATTCGATGGAGCCGATCTCGCCGTCGAGCTTCAGCGTATAGGCCGCGCCAAGGGTGATCGCGCGAAGCGCCTGCTCGACGTCGATCCGTTCGTACGCGCCGAGCGTGCGCCCGGATGCCGTCTTGCGGTTGATCGCGCACCAGGCGGTGAACAGCGGGCCAAGCGGCGTGATCGGCGCGTCGGAATGGATCGCCATCGGCACGCCCTGGGCCAGCGCGGTCGCACAGGCGTTCATCCGCTCCGCCCGCTCCGGCCCGACGGTCTGCGCGTAGTGTTCGTCGCCCCAGTAGAAGATGTGGTTGGAGAACAGGTTGACGCACAGGCCGAGCGCGCGCATGCGGCGGAACAGGGCGGCGTCGGCGAGCTGGCAATGCTGCATCGTGAGCCGGTGGTCCGGCGACGGGTGCCGCCGCAGGGCCTCTTCGATGCAATCGAGCGCCAGTTCGGTCGCCTCGTCGCCGTTTGTATGGGTGTGGACCTGGATGCCGTGCTCCAGCGCCGAGCGGTAGAGTTCGCGAACCTGTTCGGGCGGCAGGTACCAGAGCCCCTCCGGCGCGCCGTTGTAGTAGCCCGGCCAGCGCAGGCGCGCCGTGAAACCCTGGATCGACCCGTCCACGACCATCTTGACCGACCCCAGCCGCAGCCGGTCGGTGCTCATCGGGCCCAGTTCGCGCGCCCGGGCGATCAGGTCCGGGATGGCGATATTCTGCAACTTCCGCATCGCGACGATACGCACCGGATAATCCGGCTCGCCCGTGACCCGCAGCATCATGGCGACCGCCTCTTGCGGCAGCAGGCCGGCAAGGTCGGTCGCCGTCGTCACGCCGCTGCGCACGCACTGGCGGGCAAACTGCCGGAAGCCGTGTTCGTCGCAGGCCAGGCTGTCCCGGTCGAAGCCGACATGGGGATTGGCCGGACCCATGGCGTCGTGGCCGCGCAACTCGCCGGCAGGCAGGCCGTCCGCCGCCAGCGGGATGCCGGGGTGGTTGATGCCGGGACGGAGCAGGCCGGCGCGTTCCAGGGCCACGGTATTGACGTTCAGAATGTGGCAGGAAGCGTTGAGCACGCCGACCGGCCGGTCGGTCGAGACCCGGTCCAGATCGTGCCGGTCCAGCCGCCGGGCGCCGAAATAGATCGCGTCCAGCCCCCATCCGGCGAGCGGCGCCTCGGCATCGGCGAGTTCCGCTTCGGCCTCCCGCAGGCGGGCGACGACCGCGTCGACCGATTTCAGTCCGGCCCAGACCGCTCCGTCCGGCGCCTGCCGGTCGAAGAAGCCGCAATAGACGAAACGCCAGAACGCCCCTTCCATGACATGGCAATGCGCCTCGACCAGGCCGGGCATGAGGATCTTGCCGGCAAAGCGCTCATCCGGTTCGTAGGTCCCGAATCCTGCCAGTTCCTTGACGGTCCCGGTGCCGACAATCCGCCCGTCGCGTACCGCAACGTGGCTCGCGACCGGCCGCGCCGGGTTCATGGTGATAATCTTGCGGGCGCTGTAGATCCGGTTCATGACCGCGCCGGCCCGTTTGCGAGCGGGTAATTCTCGTGCGGCGGCACGCCGTCGTCGCCGACGCGATGGCAGCTGACCCAGTGTTTCGGGAATATCTCGCGCCGCGCCGGCGCCTCCGTCCGGCAAATGTCTTCCGCGAACGGGCAGCGCCCGGCGAAGCGGCACCCCGGCGGCAGGTCGATCGGACTGGGCGGATCGCCTTCGAGGCTGACGCGCCGGCGCCCCCGCCGCTTCGAGGCAGCCGACGGCACCGCGGACAGCAGCGCCCAGGTGTAGGGATGGAGCGGCCGCTTGAAGAGGGAGATGCGGTCCGCTGCCGCTGGCCGCCGGAAAACTGGTGCGGGAACAGGGCCTGCTGCTCGGCGCGCAGCCCGACCTTGCCGAACAGGTCGGCGACACGGCGGTCGCGGCCCTCCGGGTCGCCGATCTCCATCAGGTCGAGCGGCTCGCGGACGATGGCGCCGGCGCGCATCCGCGGGCTGAGCGAAGAATAGGGATCCTGGAAGATGATCTGGGCCTTGCGGCGCAGGGCGAGCAGATCGTTGCCCTCGGCCTCGGACAGGCGCGCGCCGGCGAGGTCGATGGTGCCGCCCGTGATCGGCGCGAGGCGCATGATGGCGAGCGCCGTGGTCGATTTGCCGGAGCCGGATTCGCCGACGATGCCGAAGGTCGTCCCCCGTGGCACGTCGAAACTGACCCCGTCGACGGCGTGGACGAAAGTCTGTCTGCGGAACGGCCCGCGCGTGCCGGTCCGGAAATGGACCTTCAGGTCGCGGACTTGCAGGAGCGGCCGGTCCGCCGGCCCGCTCACGGCCGGTCCCCGTCTCGCCGGTCCGCGCCTTGCCGGTCCGCGTCTTCCATGAGCCAGCAGGCCGCCGAATGGCCGGCGCCCACGGCGACCGGCGACGGCCGCGACTGCACGCAGACCGGCATCCGGAAGCCGCATCGCGGCTCGAAGGCGCAGCCGACGCCGAGCTCGGTCAACGGCGGCACGACGCCGGGAATCTCCATCAGCGCCTCGCGTTCGGCCTCCGGCTCGTCGCTCAGTTGCGGCACGCAGGCGATCAGGCCGCTTGTGTAGGGATGCTGCGGGTTTTCCAGCAGGTCGTCCACGGCAGCCGCCTCGATGATCCGGCCGGCATACATGACGAGGACCCGGCCGGTCATCTCGGCGATCACGCCCATGTCGTGGGTAATCAGGACGATCGCCATGTCCCGGTCCTGCTGGAGTTCCAGCAGCAGGTCGAACACCTGGGCCTGCACCGTCACGTCGAGGGCCGTGGTCGGCTCGTCGGCGATCAGGATGTCGGGTTCGCACGCCAGCGCGATCGCGATCATGATGCGCTGGCGCATGCCGCCGGACAGTTGATGGGGGAATTCGCCGATGCGCCGTTCCGAGGCCGGAATGTGGACCTCGCGCAGCAGTTCGACGGCGCGGTCGAGGGCCGCGCGCCTGCTCAGCCCCTGGTGGAGCACAATGGATTCGGCGATCTGGTCGCCGACGGTAAAGACCGGGTTGAGCGCGGTCATCGGTTCCTGGAAGATCATGGAAATCCGGTTGCCGCGAATCCGGCGCATGCGCTCCTTCGAGGCTTTCAGCAGGTTCTCGCCGCGATAGACGATCTCGCCGCCGGCGATCCGTCCCGGCGGGGTCGGCACCAGGCCCATGATCGCCAGCGCCGTCATGCTCTTGCCGCAGCCGGACTCGCCGACGATACCGAGGATTTCGCCTTTCGACAGGCTGAATTCGATGCCGTCGAGGACGTGCGCGATACCGTTGCGGGTCCGGAAATCGACCTGCAGGTTGCGCACTTCCAGCAGCGCCGAAGAGTCGTCCGCTGCCGGCATTACCGTTCCCGCAGCTTCGGGTTCAACGCATCGTTCAGGCCGTCGCCGATCAGGCTCACGCTGAGCACCGAGAGGAAGATCGCCGCGCCGGGGAAGGTCGCCGACCACCAGGAATCGAAGATGTATTCCCGGCTGCTGCCGATCATCAGGCCCCAGCTCATGATGTTCGGGTCGCCCAGGCCGAGAAAGCTCAGCCCGGCCTCGAACAGGATGGCGACACCGACGATCAGCGTGGCCGACACGATGAGCGGCGGCAGGGCGTTGGGCAGGATGACGACCCAGATCAGGCGCCTGTCCGTCGCCCCGATGGTCCGGCCGGCCTTGACATATTCCAGTTCCTTGAGGCGCAGGAACTCCGCGCGCGCAAGCCGGGCGGTCGATTGCCAGCTCGCCACCCCGATGGCGATGGCGATCATGTAGAGCGACGGCGTGAACAGCGCCACCAGCACCATGGCGAGGATCAGCGACGGCAGGACCTGGAAAAACTCGGTGATCCGCATCAGGATCTCGTCGACCAGCCCGCCGTAGTAGCCGGCCATTGCGCCGACCAGCAGGCCGATCGCGACCGTCATCAGCGCCGCCGAGGCGCCGACCGCGAGCGTCGCGCGGCCGCCGCCGATCATGCCGGCGAGAATGTCCCGGCCGACATGGTCGGTGCCCAGCGGGACGTTCGGATCGACACCCGGCGGCGTGAAGGGCGCGCCCCTGATCTTGAAGGGATCGACGCCGTAGAGGGGCGGGCCGAACAGGCTGACGAGAATGATGGCGGCGAGCAGGACGAGGCCGAGGATCGCCGACCGGTTGCGCAGGAACATGCGCCAGGCCTCGCGTGCCGGGCTCTCGGCAGCGGCAACGGGAATTTCCGGTCCGGCAGGGCGGTCGGTCATCGGCTCAGCCCCTCTTGCCCTTGATGCGCGGATCGGCCAGCCGGTAGCAGAAGTCGGTCGCCAGGTTCGCGACGATGACCATCAGGGCGGAAAAGAACAGCAGCGCCAGGATCGTCGTGTAGTCGCGGCGCAGCAGCGAATCGAAGGCCAGCGTGCCGAGGCCCGGCCAGTTGAACACTGCCTCGACCAGAACGGCGCCCGACAGCAGGTTGCCGAAATGCAGCCCTGTGATCGTGATGATCGGCAGGATGGCGTTGCGCAGGGCGTGCTTGAAGAACACGACGCGCTCGGCAACGCCCTTGGCCCGCGCCGTGCGGATATAGTCGGAGCCCAGTACTTCGAGCATGCTGGCGCGGGCGAGGCGGCTGTATTGCGCGATGTAGATGATCGCAAGCGTGAAGGCGGGCAGCACCAGATGATGGGCGATATCGAGCGCGCGGCCGAAATAGCCCACCGATAGCGTCACGTCGTAAAGGCCGGCGACGGGAAACAGCGGGACGACGAAGGCGAACAGGATGATCAGCATCAAGCCGGTCCAGAAGGCCGGCGCCGAATAGCCGATCAGCGACGCGACGGTGAGGAAGTTCGAGAACAGGCCTTCGGGATTGCGCGACGCCAGCACGCCGAGCGCCGTGCCGATGAACAGGGCGATCACGGTCGCCGCCAAAATGAGCAGGATGGTCGGCCCCATGCGCGAGACGACCAGCTCGACGACCGGCGAGTTGAAATAGAAGGAATAGCCGAGATCGCCCTGCACGGCGTTGCCGAGATAGATCCAGAGCTGCTCGTGGATCGGCAGGTCGAGGCCGTAGTCGCGCCGGATGGCGGCGAGGATTTCCTCGGTAATGCCGCCGGATTCCCCGGCGATGACCTCGGCGGGATCGCCCGGCGCCAGGCGCACCAGGATGAAGTTGAGAACCAGGACGGCCGTGACGACGATGAAGGCGTAGGCGATCCGCTCAAGCACCAGTCTGAGGATCGGCATTGCCGCCTAGCGCCTTTCGTCCGCTTCGTCGCTAACGCCCATTCGGCATGTTTCGCCCTGCCCGGTCAAGCACGGCCGGGAAAGGCTCGGGCAGGGACCCGCCCGTAGAGCGAGAGGGGCCGGTCCGCCTTGTGCGAACCGGCCCCCCGCTCCCCGGCCCATTGCCGGCCCCGTTGTCCGGATGTCGGACTAATTCAGGTAGACGTTATCCATGGGCCCCATGGTGCCCCAGATCGTCAGCGGCGGGTTGCCCACCTTCTTGTTGTAGATCGTGTGGTAGGGCAGCCCGTACATCCAGTAGACCGGCAGCTCGTCGGTCACGATCTTCTGGAATTCCAGATAGATCTGCCTGCGTTTCGCCGGATCGAGCTCGACGCCCGCCTTTTCGAGCAGCGCATCGACCTTCGGGTTGGAGTAGCTTTGCGTGTTCGACCAGATCACGCCCTTGCGGATGTTGGACGTCACATAGGTGCGGTGCACGCCGATCACCGGATCGCCCCAGTTGAAGACGACGTCGACCGTCATGTCGAATTCGTGGCTCTTGACCCAGTTGGCCCAGGTCGGGAAGTCCGGCGGGATGCGGAGCTTGACGTCGATGCCGACCTTTTTCAGCTGCGGCTTGAGATATTCCGCCACGTCGCGCTGGGACAGCAGGGTATCGAGCGTGACCTGGAAGCGCGTGCCATCGGCCTTGCGCGGATAGCCCGCCGCGTCGAGCATCTTGTTCGCCTTGTCGAGGTCGAGGTCGTAGCGCTTCGCGTTCTGGTCGGCCAGCGGATTGCCCATGGCGATCGGCCCGAGGGCCGGCTGCGACAGCCCGCTGTGCAGCGATTCATTGATGAACTTGCGGTCGACCGTGTAGGCGATCGCCTGGCGCACCGCCTTCTTGCCCAGAATCGGGTGTTTCAGGTTGAACGCCAGCCAGGCGATCGGGCCGATCGCGGCATATCCCTGCGAGGTCACGACCAGGTTCTTGTTCTTCTTGAGCCGGCCAAGCTCGCGCGACTTGGTGTTGAACGCGCGGAGGTGGATATCGCCCCGCTCGAGGCCGAGTGCGAGGGAATTGGTGTTCTTGTTTATCTTGTAGATGATCTTGTCGAGATAGGGCTTGCCCTTCAGGAAGAAGTTCGGGTCGCGCTCCAGAATGATGTGCTGGCCCTTGACATATTCGACGAAACGGAACGGTCCGGAGCCGACCGGCTTCAGGTTCATCGGATGGCGCTTGGCGTCCTTGCCGTCGCCGTAGACATGCTTCGGGATGATCGCGCACAGCGACGAGGACATGGCCAGCAGGATCGCCGGGTGCGGCTTGCTCAGCCGCAGGATGGCCGTGTGCGGATCTGGCGTTTCGACCTTCGCCACGGGCGAGAACATCGTCTTGAAGGGATGGTTTTTCTTGATCGTATCGATCGAGAAGGCGACGTCTTCCGAGGTGACCGGCTTGCCGTCGTGGAATTTCGCGTTCTTGCGCAGATTGAGCGTCACGCTCAGGCCGTCGGCCGAAACCTTCCAGCTTTCAGCCAGATAGGGCTGCGGGTTCCAGTTCTCGTCGAACCGGAGCGGCGTCGCAAAAATCTGCGATCCGGGCATGCCCGTGGCGACGCCCGATTGCACCGCCGGATTCAGGTGCCGCGGCGTCTGCGGGGAACCGATGACCAGCGTGCCGCCTTTCTTGGGCGTGTCGGCGGCGGCTCCGGCCGCCAGCGACAGGGCGAGGCCGGCGCCGATGGCCGCCGTTACGACGGTCGGGGTGAAACTCTTGCGGATTACGGACATGAATTCCTCCTCTCATCCCGCGTCCACGAAACCTGGCATTGATCGAAGACCGGCGTGCTTGATGTTATGCGAATTTTCGATAGAATGACGCCAATCCCAATACCGCTTCCTCAAATCATACAAACATGCCGATTTTTCTTCAAACTGAAAATTTAACCGGAAAGCAGGATCACAGGCCGGGACTGCCACCGAATACTTGCCGGCTGTTATGCAGCTATATTATGCGATTTTTGCATAATCTAGCCGGGCTCCCGATCCGGCGTGCAGGGCGGAAAGCCGCCGTCGCGCAACATGCCCCAGATCTGGTCCACGGCGCCCCGGCCGACGGCGCGGGTGCGGAAGAGCCTGATCTCGATGGACTGGTCCCAGGTCGCGTCGCCGGCGCGCACCAGGCGGCCGGCCGTCAGATCGCCGCCGACCAGCATGGTCTGCAGCCAGGCCATGCCGCGCCCGTTCAGCACCATGTCGCGGATGATCTCGCCCATGGTCGATTCGTAGACCGGGTTGATATGGAGTTCGACATCCTGCGCCGTCATGCGCGCCTGGCGGTGCCAGCCGAGCGGGTTTTCCGAAGAAAACCCGATGCAGGGCACCGGCGCTCCAGCCGTGCCGGGCAGCGCAAAGCGCGGGGCGCCGCTGTCGTCCGGCAGCGAAACCGGGATCATTTCCTCGGTGCCGACGACCAGGAATTCGTAGCCGCTCAGGTCCACGAGGTCGGGCATCGCCGGCTGGTGGAAGCAGACCATGAAATCGACCTCGTCGTTCATCAGGTCGTCCACGCAGTTGTACAAATTGTCGGACCTCAGGGTGACGCCGCCGATATCCAAACCCGCCTCGATCTGCGCCAGCAGCCGGGGCAGGAAATGGCGCGCCAGGACATGCTGGGCGCTGATCCGCAATTGCTCCGCCCCCTGCAGGCCGATCCGGCGGGCGCCGGCGCGCGCCCGGTACACGGTCCGGACGATGGCGACCGATTCCCGGTAGAAATCGCTGCCCGCCCGGGTGAGGCCGACGGGCTGGGAACTCCGGTCGATCAGGCGCACGCCCAGCCAGTCCTCGAGCTGCTGGATGCGCCGGCTGAGCGT
The DNA here is from genome assembly GCA_028819475.1 of Rhodospirillaceae bacterium. Classification (NCBI taxonomy): domain Bacteria; kingdom Pseudomonadati; phylum Pseudomonadota; class Alphaproteobacteria; order Rhodospirillales; family Rhodospirillaceae; species Rhodospirillaceae bacterium. The sequence goes on along the minus strand of JAPPLJ010000051.1, from coordinate 18,432 downwards.
CGACTGGGTCGTGTTGCGCTCTTCGGCGGCCCGGGAAAAACTGCGCGTCGTCGCGAGCACCAGGAAATCCTCAAGCCATTTGATTTCCATCCGTCGACCCCTGAGGACTGCTGTCGAAGCGAGCCCGCACTATGCGGGAATTCGGCGCCCGCAGCGAGACGATCCGTGCGGCTGCTCGCCTTGCCCGACGCCTCCCGTTGCGTCAACCGGGCGCTACGATGAAGCGGGCGGACCTCTTCCCTTACGATACGGGCTTCACGCCCTGGATGGCGAGCCGGCTGGACCCGCGCTTCGCCCTGTCGCTCTATGTGCCGCAATCGCTGCCGCGGGACCGCACCGCGCCGCTGCTCGTCCTGGTGCATGGCACAACCCGTCGGGACAATTTTCGCGACGCCTTCCGGGACTTTGCCGACCGTACGGGCACGGTCCTTCTGGCGCCCCTGTTCCCGGTCGGCGCCGCTGTTCCGGGCGACGTCCATGGCTACAAGTGGATCGAGGCTCACGGGGTGCGATTCGACCTGCTGCTGCTCGACATGATCGACCAGGCCGCCGGCATCTGGCCGCTCGCCGCAGACCGCTTCGCCCTGTTCGGCTACAGCGGCGGCGGTCAGTTCGCCCACCGCTTTCTGTACTTGCATCCGCATCGTTTGACGGCGTTATCGGTCGGCGCGCCGGGCAACGTCACGCTGCCCGACCCGGCCCGCGCCTGGCCTGCCGGCGTCGGCGGGCTTGAGGCACGCTTCGGTATCGGTTTCGACAACGACGCCGTTCCGGCAGTCCCTGTCCACCTGGTCGCTGGGGAAGCAGATACCGAAATCTGGGAAATCGCCAAGGAACCCGGCGATCCCGTCTATATCCCGGGCGTCAATGACGAGTCGACGAACCGGATCGAGCGGCTGAAGCGGCTGCAGTGCGAGTTGGACCGGCGCGGAGCGCCGACAAAGTTCGACCTTGTCGAAGGAGTCGCCCATGACGGCCCGGCCGTCGTGCCTGCAGTAACCCTGTGGTTGGAGCGCTGCGCGGTATTTGTGCGGGACCAGTAGCCGAATTCTTGGCGTCAAGTGTAACTCTGAAGCTGCAGGGAGCGCCAACCGTTAGGCTATTGCTCTATCTGTACAAACGAACCTTAACGGGAAACGGCATCACTTCTTCAATATCTCTCAGACTTTCAGCACTCGGGTCCCGTCACGTCGGCTGGCTGCTGAACGAGGAGCGCGGCGGCGTCATCTTCGATACGCCGGCGCGCGTCCGCTCGGCCGAACCGAGCCGGCGCCACGCGAAGTCCGCCTGGCGGTGCCCGGCAATCTTCGCCTGGAGAGCCGGTATTTCGAGGTGAAGTGCCCGTTCGACCTCCATCTCGCCTTCGCCCGGGACAAGGAGGGCAAACCAGGGCTGCGCAACCGCCTCGGGACGCGGACCCCGGTGCGTCCGACCAAGATCGCCTCCCTGGTCCACGTCGCCAACGAGGCGGAGTGGCGCCATCCCCGGCGCCCGACGATCCAACTCAGCCTTCCCTATGTGTTCGTCGCCGACGAGCCGGTCTACCTGTCGCAGGTGGCGCCCTTCATGCATTACCGGGACGAGCCGTGGCCGGGCACGATCTTCGGCGGCCGGTTTCCGATCGACATCTGGCCGCGTCCGCTGATGTGGGCCTTCGAATGGCACGATACCGAGAGGGAGCTGAAGCTCGCGCGCGGCGAGCCGCTGTTTTACTGCCAATTCGAAACGGCGCCCCAGGACCGGCCGGTTCGGCTGATCGAGGCCGAGCGAACGGCGGAACTGAGCCGATATCTGGAGTACATTTCCGGCGTGGTGAACTTCGTCAACCAGAGCTTCTCCCTGTTCAGGACGGCAGAGGAGCGACGCCCGAAGACCCCGGTGGTTCCCAAGAAGCGTTGACCGGGCCGGTGCGATTGCAGGACCGGCAACCTATTGCGACAGGCCGGCGCCGAGATAGGCGGCGCGCAGCCTTTTATCATTTAGCAGAGACTTACTTTCACCTTGTGCAACGATGCGACCGGTATCCAGGACGTAGCCGCGGTCCGCCATCTGCAGAACCGCAAGCGCATTCTGGTCCGCCATCAGGATAGTGATCCCCTGTTCCCGCAGCTTCTCCAGCGCTCCGAGCATCTCGCGAACCAGCATGGGTGCGAGACCCAGCGAGGGCTCGTCGCATAACAGGAGCCGGGGACGCCCCATCAGCGCGCGAGCGATCGCCAGCATCTGGGCCTCGCCGCCGGACAGACTGCCGGCGATCTGTTTTTCTCGCTCGCGCAAGCGTGGAAACAGGGCGAAGACCTCATCGAGATCCGCCGCGAGCGTCTCGGGAATCCTGATGCCGATCCGCGCATAGGCGGCTTGACTGTCCTTTGGCGTCGCTGTTGGACGCCGATATCCAAGCTAAACGGTTGTGATCGCTACGAGCCAAGGGATTTGTAGGCCGCGCCGAATAACAACCTGTGATTTTAGGTTCCGTCGGCTGGCGTCACGTTCGGCAAGTGGATGGGCTTACCGCTGCAAGCCGCTGATGTCCGACCCTATGCGACCGCTTACAGCAAGCAACTACGGCACCATCGTAACCGCGCGCTTAGTCCGTGATGGCCAAGACCGGGGCGACGGTGAAACACTGCGCTGGCAGGTATCGGCCAAAGTCGGTTTATCGGTTCCGCGCGCATCCCGAGCATCCGCGGCTTAACGGAACGGTTATCGGTAACCGAACGAACAAGGCAATTTGCCGCCCAATGCCGCCAGACACGCACCTCAATATTGAAAATTCCTGAATTCTGTTTGATGACTGGTCCTGCAAATCCCGTCTTACAGACTACAAATTTCTCAGTTTTATTCAACGATTACAGTATACTAACATAATGTTTCGGAAAATCCGCCAGCTTTGTGGCCGGCGGCACGACAGGCGGCCAGATTTCCGACCATGGGGCCGCTGTCCGGGATTCACGATAAGTTTCCTTCTCGCGGCTCATTCGCTATATCATTGGTAAGGGTAGTTTCCCGTCACAGCGCCCCACAGCAATACCCCGGAATTGAACGAATCCGGTTGCGAAATGGCTACGCAAGTACAGAGAGCAAACCACACTCGAATAATGGGGAACAAAAAACTCCTTAAGAACAAAGCATTATTTTCGATTACCGAACGTTTACCTATTCCCTAGCCGCGAATTGCCATGACGAATCATGACATTTCCTGACACCTCCGGCGCCCCCGCTGCCGGTCCGGCCGGAGCCGCCGCCGGTTCCGGATCGGGCCCTGGGGGCGCGGCATGACGAATCATGACATTTCCTGACAGTCCCGGCACCCTCGCCGCGCAACCGAAGGAGCGCCGGGCCATGACTGAATCGGGGACTGTATCGCAAACCGTATCGGACACCGCAGCGCCGGCCAGCCGCCACGTCCGCCTCGAATCCGGCCCCGAACGCCAGGGGGCCATCGCCCATCTCGTGCTCGACCGGCCGGAGAAGCGCAACGCGCTCAGCCTGGAGATGTGGCAGGCGATCCCGCCGCTGGTCGCGCAGGCGGAGGCCGATCCGGCGGTCAAGGCGATCGTCGTGCGCGGCGTCGACCGTACGGCCTTCGCCGCCGGGGCCGACATCAGCCAGTTCCACGAGCGCTTCCGCAGCCGCGACACGGCGCTCACCTACATGAACGCGGTGGGCGGGGCAGCCGGGGCGCTGGCCGACTGCCCGAAGCCGGCAATCGCCCTGATCCACGGCGATTGCGTCGGCGGCGGGGTCGAGCTCGCGATCGCCTGCGACCTGCGCTTCTGCAGCAGCGGGAGCCGCTTCGGCATCACACCGGCGCGGCTCGGCATCTGCTACAGCATGGCCTCGACGCGGCGGGTCAGCCAGGCCATCGGCCCGTCGAAAACGAAGGACCTTCTGTTCAGCGGCCGGCTGATCGACGCGGAGACGGCGCGCGAATGGGGCCTCGCCGACCGGGTCTATGCGCCCGACGACCTCGACCGCGAGACCGCCGCCTTCCTCGAAGCGGTCTGCCGCAACAGCCAGTACAGCATCCGCTTCGCCAAGCGCGCCCTGCGCGAGATCGCCGCCGGCGCGGTCGAGGAGCCGGAGGCGCTGCGCGACCTGCGCCTCGGCGCCATGGATGCCGGCGACCTGGAGGAAGGCATCGCCGCCTACCTGGAAAAGCGCCGGCCGGTGTTCGGGTGGAACGGGTAGGGGGCGGCTCGATCCCGCTTCGAGCCTGAAGCCGTTCACATCCTGTTGCCCCGGACGGCCGCAGGCCGATCCGGGGACCAGAGCCACGAGCAGAGGCCGTACCGAACGACTCTGGACCCCGGCTCTCCCTCCGGTCGGCCGGGGAAGCATGGATGGTTGTGGGAGGATTGGAACGGAGAAACCGGCGCTTAGGGCGGGACTCCAAGCGGGGCGCTCCCTGCAAAAGGGCCTCCGTCGCTGCCCGCCATGCAACATAAGCAGATAACAACTGATCCCGGATCAGATAATAACTGACCTGAAATCGGATAGTATCTGACCGGACGTCAGTTGCTTTCCGCTGTCCCGCCTCCGCCGCCCGCCGGCGCCCCCGCGCTGCCCTGGCTCATCAGGCCGCGGTAGATCTCGTCGTCGCCGATCACGCCGATCATCCGGCCCTCCTCCATCATCAGGACCGGCCGGCCGGTGCAGTGGCGCAGCTCGATCGCGACGCGCATGCGCAGGTCCGGCGTTGCCGCACAGATCGTGTCGCCGGCCAGTGCCGAGGTATCCATCTCCGGCGTGTAGTGCCGGATCGCCGCCGGCGCGGGCTCGATGCTCGCCTCGACCGGCTCGCCCTTGTCGTTCAGGCTGAGCCGGTTGAGGCCGGACCAGTCGAGCCGCAGCGTGTCGCCGTCGCGCCTTATGTCGGCGACCGGCGTCATCAGCGAGCGGCAGCGCAGCACGTTGAGCGCGTCCATGTGGGCGACGAACTCGGCGACATAGGCGTTGGCAGGGTTGAGCACGATCTCCTCGGGCTCGCCGAACTGGACGATCCGGCCCGCCTCCATGATCGCGATATGGCGGCCGAGCTTGAGCGCCTCGTCGAGATCGTGGCTGACGAACAGGATGGTCTTGCCGAGCCGGCGCTGGAGGTCGAGCAGCTCGTCCTGCAGATGCTCGCGGATCAGCGGGTCGAGGGCCGAGAAAGGCTCGTCCATCAGCAGGATATCGGAATCCGTGGCGAGCGCCCGGGCGAGGCCGACGCGCTGCTGCATGCCGCCGGACAGCTCGTGGACAAATTTCTCGGCCCAGCGGTCGAGGTCGACCAGCCTGAGCTTCTCCGCCACGATGGCGTCGCGCTCGGCCCGGTTGGTCCCGCGCAGCTCCAGGCCGAAGCTGACATTCTCGTGCACCGTGCGCCAGGGCAGCAGGGCGAACTGCTGGAACACCATGGCGATGCGCTCCATGCGCATGCGCCGGAGCGTGGCGGCGTCGCAGCCCGCCATGTCGAGCGCGCCCGCCCCGTCCTGCACCAGCACCGCGCCGCGGGTGACGCGGCACAGGCCGTTGACGGCGCGCATGAGCGTCGACTTGCCGGAGCCGGACAGGCCCATGAGGACGCAGATTTCGCCGGGGCGGACGGCGAGCGAGGCGCCGGCGACGCCGACCACCGCGCCGGTCGCGTCGTGGATGTCCTGCCGGTCCTTGCCGCTGTCGAGCATCTGCAGGGCGGCGCGCTGGTCGCCGCCGAACAGGATATCGACATCCTTCAGCTCGATCGCGTGAATGGCTCAGCCCCGCTGTCCGGTGCCACCGCCGCGCTGCTTGCAGATGCGGTCGAGCAGGATGGCGACGATGACGATGGCGAGCCCGGCCTCGAACCCCTTGGCGATGTTGACCGTGTTCAGCGCGCGCAGCACCGGGACGCCGAGGCCCGGCGCGCCGACCATGGCCGCGATCACGACCATGGAGAGGCTGAGCATGATGCACTGGGTGACGCCGGCCATGATGGTCGGCATGGCGTGGGGCAGCTCGACTTTCCACAGCAGCTGCCGCCGGGTTGCGCCGAAGGCCTCGCCGGCTTCGATCAGCGGCCGGGGCACGCCGGAGACGCCGAGATGGGTCAGGCGGATCGGGGCGGGAATCGCGAAGATTACCGTGGAGATCAGCCCCGGAACCACGCCCAGGCCGAACATGATCATGGTCGGGATCAGGTAGACGAAGGTCGGGATGGTCTGCATCAGGTCGAGCACCGGCCGCAGGGCGTTGTAGAGCCAAGGACGGTGCGCCGCCGCGATGCCGACCGGCACGCCCACGACGATGCAGATCAGGGTGGAGAACAGGATCAGGGTGAAGGTCTGGACCGTGTTCTGCCAATAGCCGAGGTTGATGACCAGCAGCAGGGTGAGGAGGACGGCGACGGCCAGCTTCCACGACCGGTGCAGCCAGAAGGCGAAGCCGGCGAGCAGGGCGACGAGCAGGAGCGAGGGCATGGCCAGCGCAAGGCCGGTCACGCCCTCGATCAAGAATTCCAGGGCATCGGACAGGTAGTCGAAGAACCAGGCCCCGTGGTCCAGCAGGAAATCCACGAAGGTCTCGATCCACCTGCCGAGCGGGATCTTCTCGTCTGTCAGCCAGTCCAAGGACTACCCCCGGAAGGCATGGGCGGCCCTGTCGGCCCTCCCGCCGGCTTTCCGGGCGGCCGCGCAGACGGCGGCAGGTGCGCCGCCTGCGCGGTTTCCGGGCGGGCGGGTATGCCGGCTAAAGGCCCAGCGCCTTGTTGACGGCGGCCATGCCGTCGCCGCCGCTCATGGTCGTCACGCCCTTGAGCCAGCCCTTCAGGATGCCGGGATTTTTCTTGAGCCATGCCGTCGCCGCCTTCTGCGGCTCCTGCTTGCCATCCAGGATCGCGGTCATGATCTCGTTTTCCATCGCCAGCGTGAACACGAGATTCTTCAGCAGCTTGCCGACATTCGGGCAGTCTTTGGCGTAGCCCTTGCGGACGTTGGTGAAGACCTCCGCGCCGCCGAAATTCGGCCCGAACCAGTCGTCGCCGCCGGCGAGATAGGTCATGTCGAACTTGGCGTTCATCGGATGCGGCTCCCAGCCCAGGAAGACGATCCACTGCTTCTTGCGGTTGGCGCGCACGACCTGGGCCAGCATGCCGGCTTCGCTCGACTCGACCACCTTGAAGCCCTTCAGGCCGAAGGCGTTCTTCGCGATCATGTCCTGGATCAGGCGGTTGCCGTCGTTGCCCGGCTCGATGCCGTAGATCTTGCCCTCGAGCTGCTTGCTGTATTTGGCGATGTCGCCGAAGCTCTTGATGCCGCCGTCGGTCGCCAGCTTGTTGACCGCCAGCGTGTATTTCGCCCCGACCAGATTCCTCGCAATGGTCTCGACCGTCCCGTTCTCGCGGTACTCCTTGATGTCGCCTTCCATGGTCGGCATCCAGTTGCCGAGGAAGACGTCGATTTCGCCGGTGCTGAGGCCCTTGTAGGTGACCGGGACCGACAGCACCTTCGCGCTCGGATTGTAGCCCAGCGCCTTGAGCACCACCGAGGTCGCTGCGGTGGTCGAGGTGATGTCCGTCCAGCCGACGTCGGAGAAGCGGACATTCTTGCAGGATGCCGGATCGGCCGCCCAGGCGGCGGTCGAAAACAGCATGGCGGAAACGGCGCCCAGAGCCGCCAGTCGCACCCGTCTTGTCATGGTAATTTCCTCCGATTACGGTCCCCGATTCGCGCTCCCTGACGGCGATTCGGGGGGCGTTACGGCTATCATGGCGGCCAATTTGCCGCAATAGCCCGGGCGGAAGGATACCCGGATGAGCGACGGTCGGGCATTTGACTATATCGTGATCGGCGCCGGCTCGGCGGGCTGCGTCCTCGCCAGCCGGCTGACCGAGGACGGCACGGCGAGCGTGCTGCTGCTCGAGGCGGGCGGCAGCGACCGCAGCATCTTCCTGCAAATGCCGACGGCGCTCGCCATCGCCCAAGGCCGGGAGCGCTACAACTGGTCTTACTGGACCGAGCCCGAGCCGCATCTCGGCGGGCGGCGCCTGCACTGCCCGCGCGGCCGGGTGCTCGGCGGCTCCTCCTCGATCAACGGCATGGCCTATGTCCGCGGCAACGCCCTGGACTATGACGGCTGGGCCGAAGGCGGCGCCCCCGGCTGGTCCTATGCCAACGTGCTGCCCTACTTCCGCAAGGCCGAGAGCTTCGCCGGCGGCGGCGACGACTATCGCGGCGATTCCGGCCCGCTGCACACGTCGCGCGTAACCATGGCCAACCCGCTCTACCGCGCCTTCATCGAAGCCGGCTAACTGGCCGGCTACGGCCGCACCGCCGACATGAACGGCTATCGCCAGGAAGGCTTCGGGCCGATGGACATGACGGTCCATCGCGGCCGGCGCTGGAGCACCGCGAACGCCTACCTGAAACCGGCCCTGAAACGGGCGCCGAAACGGACGACGGCGCGCGCCAACCTGGCCGTGGCGAAGAACGCGCTGGCGACCCGGCTGCTGCTGGACGGCCGGCGTGCGCGCGGCGTCGAATACCGGCAGGGCGACGCGCTGCGCACCGCCCATGCGCGCCGCGAAGTCATCCTGAGCGGCGGGCCGGTCAACGCGCCGCAGCTCCTGATGCTCTCCGGCATCGGCCCGGCCGGGCACCTGCAGGAGCACGGTATCGAGGTCGTCCACGATCTGCCCGGCGTCGGCGGAAACCTGCAGGACCATCTGGAACTCTATCTCCAGCAGGCCTGCACGAAGCCGATCACGCTCCATTCGGCGGTCGGCCTGCTCGGCAAGGCGCTGATCGGGATGCGCTGGATCGCCTTCAGGTCCGGGCTCGGCGCGACCAACCATTTCGAATCCGGCGGTTTCATCCGCTCGCAGCCGGGCGTGCGCTGGCCGGACATCCAGTATCACTTCCTGCCGCTCGCTGCGTCCTACGATATGAGCCAGCGGGTGCGCTGCCACGGCTACCAGGCCCATGCCGGGCCGATGCGCTCGAAGTCACGCGGCACGGTCCGCCTCGCCTCAACCGATCCGCGGGAGGCGCCGAAGGTGCTGTTCAACTATATGAGCCACGCGGACGACTGGGCGGAAATGCGCGCCTGCGTGCGCCTGACCCGGGAGGTCTTCGCCCAACCCGCCTTCGACCCCTACCGCGGCGACGAACTGGCGCCGGGCGAGGCCGTGCAGAGCGACGACGAGATCGACGCCTTCGTGCGCGAGACCGTCCAGAGCGCCTACCATCCGTGCGGCACCTGCAAGATGGGCACCGACCCGATGGCCGTGGTCGACCCGCAGGGCCGGGTGCACGGCATGGAGGGGCTGCGCGTGGTCGACAGCTCGATCATGCCGGCGATCACCACCGGCAACCTGAACGCGCCGACCATCATGATCGCCGAAAAGGCCGCCGACGCCATCCGCGGCCGCGACCCCCTGCCGCCGTCGGACGCCCCGGCCTATGTGGCGGAGGATTGGGAGACGGCGCAGCGGTGAGCGGCGGGCGAGGTGGCGCAACGCGTCCCCGCATGACAGTCTCGCCCTCATGAACGCCCCCGCCGCTCCCGCATTGCCGCCGCACTTCGCCGACTGGTTCGCCGGCCGTGGCTGGGCGCCGCATCCGCACCAGCTTGAGATGCTGGCCGCGGTGCAGGGCGGGCGGGATGCGCTGCTGATCGCGCCGACCGGGGCGGGCAAGACGCTGGCCGGCTTCCTGCCGAGCCTGATCGGACTCGCCGGCCGCGGCAGCCTGGAGCGCGATTTCGGCGGGCTGCACACCCTCTACATCTCGCCGCTCAAGGCGCTCGCCGTCGATATCGCGCGCAACCTGGAGGCGCCGGTACGCGAGATGGCGCTCGACATAAGCTGCGAGACCCGGACCGGCGACACGCCCCATGCCAAGCGCACCCGCCAGCGCAAACGGCCGCCGGACATCCTGATGACGACGCCGGAATCCCTGTCGCTGCTGCTGACCTATGCCGACGCCGCGCGGCTGTTCGGCCGGCTGCGCTGCCTGATCGTCGACGAGCTGCACGCCCTGATGCCGAGCAAGCGCGGCGACCTGCTGGCGCTGGCCATGGCGCGCCTCGCCACGCTGGCGCCGGACGCCCGCCGGATCGGCCTGTCGGCGACGGTGCATGACGAGGCCGCGGCCCGGCGCTGGCTCGCCGCCGACGTGGACGGCGAGGATGTCCGCATCGTGCGCGCGCCGCCGGGCGCGGACCCGGACATTTCGATCGTCGACTCCGAAGCGCGCATCCCCTGGTCGGGCCATATGGCATTGCACGCCCTGCCGGCGGTCTACGAGAAAATCAGGGCGCACCGCACGACGCTGGTCTTCGTCAACACGCGCGGCCAGGCCGAGATCGTGTTCCGCCAGCTCTGGCGCATGAACGACGACGGTCTGGCGATCGCCCTGCATCACGGCTCGCTGGAGCGCGAGCAACGCCGCAAGGTCGAGGCCGCGATGGCGCGCGGCGCCCTGCGCGCCGTGGTCTGTACCTCGTCCCTCGACCTCGGCATCGACTGGGGCGACGTCGACCTCGTCGTCCAGATGGGCGCGCCCAAGGGCGCCAGCCGACTGCTCCAGCGGCTCGGCCGGGCCAACCACCGCTACGACGAGCCGAGCAAGGCGATCCTGGTGCCGGGCAACCGCTTCGAATTCATGGAGAGTCGCGCCGCCATCGAGGCGGTCCATGCCGGCGAACTGGACGGCGAGGCGCCGCGCGAGGGCGGGCTGGACGTGCTGGCCCAGCATCTGGTCGGCCTGTGCTGCGGCGCCCGGCCGACCGCCGACGCGCTGTTCGCCGAAGTGCGCCGCTGCGCGCCCTATGCCGGCCTGTCGCGCCGGGCCTTCGACGACGTGCTGGATTTCGTCGCCACCGGCGGCTACGCGCTCGGCGCCTACGAGCGCTTCAAGCGGCTAAGCGTCGACGAACGGGGCCGCTACCATATCGCCGGCCCGCGCTTCGCCCGCCAGCACCGGCTGAACGCTGGCGTGATCGTCGAGGCCCAGATGCTCAAAGTCCGCGCCGGCGGGCGCAACTTGGGCCAGGTCGAGGAGTATTTCGTCAACGGCCTGGTCCGGGGCGACACCTTCATCTTCGCCGGCGAGATGCTGGAGTTCAACGAAGTGCGCGAGATGACGGTCCATGCCCGCAAGGCGAAAGGCGTCGATGCGCCGAAGGTGCCGGCCTATGGCGGCGGGCGCCTGCCCCTCACCACAAATCTGGCCGACCGGGTGCGCGCCATGATCGCCGACCCGGCCGGTTGGGGCGCATTCCCGGACCAGGTGCGCGTCTGGCTTGACCGCCACGCCGAACAGTCGGTCTTCCCGCAGGCCGACGGGCTGCTGGTCGAGACCTTTCCGCGCCAGGGCAAGGTCTACACCGTCGCCTACTGCTTCGAGGGCCGCAACGCGCACCAGACCCTGGGCATGCTGCTGACCCGGCGCATGGAGCGGGCCGGCCTCGGGCCGCTCGGCTTCGTCGCCACCGATTATGTCATCGCCGTCTGGTCGCTGGAGCGGCCGAAGGACCTGGACGGCCTGTTCGACCCGGACATGCTGGGCGACGACCTGGAGGCCTGGATGGCCGAGAGCACCCTGCTCAAGCGCACCTTCCGCACCGTCGCGACCATCGCCGGGCTGATCGAGCGCAACCATCCCGGCCAGCGCAAGACCGGCCGCCAGGTCACCTTCAGCGCCGACCTGATCTACAACGTGCTGCGCCGGCACGAGCCCAACCACATCCTGCTGCGCGCGACCCGGCAGGACGCCGCCACCGGCCTCACCGACATCCGGCGGCTCGGCGACATGCTGACCCGGGTGCAGGGCCGCATCCGGCACCAGAAGCTCGACAGGGTCTCGCCGCTCGCCGTGCCGATCCTGCTCGAGATCGGCCGCGAATCCGTCGCCGGCGAAGCCGTCGAGGATCTGCTGGCGCGCGAGGAGGAGCTGGTGGCCGAGGCGGGATTGGGCGGCGGGACCACACGGTAATTGTAGTCACCATGTAGTCTTGATCCGGCCGGCACGGGTCGGCATATTACCGGAAATGAATTTGTGAACAGGAGCGAACCGTCATGGAAGTCGGCTTGCGCGACGCGAAGGCGCGCCTTTCGGAACTGGTTGCCGCCGCCCGCAACGGCGAGCGCGTCGTCATCACCAAACACGGCCAGCCCGCGGTCGAACTCGTGCGCTGCGAACGCCGCGGCGGCATCGACTTCGAGAAGCTGGAGGAGGACCGCCGTCGTCTCGGGATCGTTGGCGACGGCGAGGGGTGGCCGGAGGAATTCAACGACCCCGCCTTCAGCCGCCAGGTGCTCGGCCTCGACGACGATTAGCCCGACCGGCGATGCGGGTGCTGCTCGACACGTCCTATCTCTACGACTTCATGGACAGGCCGGGTAAGGTTCTGGCGCCGCATCTCCATTTTTTCGGCGCACTCGAAACGCAACTGTTTGTCAGCGCCGTGTCGATCTGGGAAATGCGGCTCAAATACCAGGCCCGGCATCCGTCGGGCGCGCGCAAGAGCCGGTTCGACCCGGAGGATGCGGTCACGGCTCTCGAGAGGCAGGGCGTGACGTTCCTGCCGATGACGATTCTGCATGCTGCGCGACCGCTCGAAACGCCGCTCGGTCACCGGGATCCGTTCGACGAACTGCTGCTGGTCACGGCCCAGGAGGAGGGACTCAAACTGCTCACCATCGACAGGCAACTTGCCGGCCATCCCCTTGCCCTCACGCTGGAAGGCCGCGCCTGACCTAAGCGCCCCGCCCGCTTGCTCCGCCGGGCGGCGGGCCGTAGATTGGCGCATCCGCACCGTTGACGCCGAGAGATAAGCGCCATGCCGCTCGACGCCGCGCCCCCGGACACGAAACCGGACGCGAAACCCGAAATCGTTCCCTCGACCTGCCCGCACGACTGCCCGAGCACCTGCGCACTCGATGTCGAGCGGCTCGATGCGCGCACCATCGGCCGGGTCCACGGCGCGAAGAGCAACGACTATACCGCCGGCGTCGTCTGCGCCAAGGTCGCGCGCTACGCCGAGCGGGTCCACCATCCGGCGCGCCTGACCCGGCCGCTGCGCCGCATCGGGCCGAAGGGCGACGGCATCGACGCCTTCGCGCCGATCGGCTGGGACGAGGCGCTCGACGAGGTCGCCGCCCGGCTCAAGGACATCGCGGAAGAATGGGGCAGCGAGGCGGTCTGGCCCTATTTCTACGCCGGCACCATGGGGCTGGTGCAGCGCGACGGCATCGACCGGCTGCGCCACGCCATGCGCTATTCGCGCCAGCACTCGACCTTCTGCAACACGCTGGCCGACGCCGGCTGGCTCGCCGGGGTCGGCGTCAAATACGGCGTCGATCCGCGCGAGATGCAGGATGCCGACCTGATCGTCGTGTGGGGCGGCAACCCGGTCAACACCCAGGTCAACGTGATGACCCACATCGCCCGGGCCCGCCGCAACCGCGGCGCCCGGCTGGTCGTGATCGATCCCTACCGCACCGGCACGGCCGAGCAGGCGGACATGCACCTGGCCGTGCGGCCCGGCACCGACGGCGCGCTCGCCTGCGCCGTCATGCACATCCTGTTCCGCGACGGCCACGCCGACCGGGACTATCTGGCGGAATTCACCGACTGCCCGGCCGAGCTGGAAGCCCATCTGCAATCCCGCGGGCCGGACTGGGCGGCGGAGATCACCGGCCTTCCGGCGGACGAGATCGAGGCCTTCGCCGCCCTCTACGGCCGGACCGAGCGGGCCTATATCCGCATCGGCTACGGCTTCACCCGCTCGCGCAACGGCTCGGCCAACCTGCACGCCGTGACCTGCCTGCCCGCCGTCGCCGGCAAGTGGAAGCACCATGCCGGCGGCGCGCTCTATTCCAACGGCGGCCTCTACCCGGTCGACGCCACGCTGATCCGCGGCCTCGACGTCATGGACAAAGCGACCCGGCTGCTCGACCAGTCGCGCATCGGCCCGATCCTGACCGGCGACCCCCGGGATATCGGCAGCGGCAGCGACCGGGTGCCGGTCAAGGCGCTGTTCATCCAGAACACCAACCCGGTCATGGTGGCGCCGGAATCGGCGAAGGTGCGCGAGGGCTTCCTGCGCGACGACCTGTTCGTCTGCATCCAGGAGCAGTTCATGACCGAGACCGCGGCGATGGCCGATATCGTCCTGCCGGCGACGACCTTCCTGGAGCATGACGACATGTATGTCGCCGGCGGCCACACCTATCTCCAGGTCGCGCGCCGGGTCATCGAGCCGCTCGGCGAATGCCGGTCGAACCACGAGGTGCTGTGCGGCCTGGCGCAGCGCTTCGGCAACAACCATCCCGGCTTCCGCATGACGGAATGGGAGATCATCGACGCGACGCTGAAGGCCTCCGGCCTGGGCGACGCCGATACGCTCGCCGACGGCCGCTGGATCGACTGCGCCAGGTCCGCCGACGAGATGCATTTCCGCACCGGCTTCGGCCATGCCGACGGGAGGTTCCACTTCAGCCCCGACTGGTCGAAGGTCGGCCGCGACAGCGCGCGGATGCCGGCCCTGCCGGACCATTTCGCGGTCATCGACGCGGCGGACGAGGAGCATCCCTTCCGGATGGTGACCGCGCCGGCGCGCAACTATCTCAACAGCAGCTTCACCGAGACGCCGACCTCGCAGCAGCGCGAGGGCCGGCCGACGATCAAGCTGCGCCCGGAGGACCTGGACGCGATCGGCGCCGCCGACGGCGCGCGGGTGCGGGTCGGCAACCGCCGGGCGAGCATCGTGCTCCACGCCGAGGCCTTCGACGGCATGCAGCGCGGCGTCGCCATCGTCGAGAGCATCTGGCCCAACGCCGCCTTCGAGGAGGGCCTCGGCATCAACGCCCTGGTCAGCGCCGACCCCGGCCCGCCGCTGGGCGGCGCGGTGTATCACGATACGGCGGTGTGGGTGCGGGCGGTGTAGGGGGGCGGGCGGCAAGGAAGCCGCGGATCGGATTGTCCGCCGGACAGGCTTCGCGACGGCGCGCGCAAGCGGGTAGCGCATCCGATTATGCGCTACGAGACTATGCGCATGCTGCTAGAGCGTATCCGTCTTGGATGAAACCGTCGCAGCGCGGCGCCATTCCTTGTTTGGTCACAAGTGTACATAGAGGAATTATCCGATGGAGACTTGGTATTGAATCTGGTTTTGTCGGTATCGGGTTGGTTTCAACTGCTATTGTGATTGTTTCAATTATACCAAGTATTGCAGTAACGGTTAGGAGACTGCACGATATAGGACGTAATGGCTGGTGGTATCTGATTGCATTTATCCCACTAGTTGGACCTCTTGTTCTCTTGGTCATATGCGCAACTGTATCACAGGAGAAAGATAATGCGTACGGACCGTTTCAAAAGTCTATCACTTGAAGGGATAGCACATGCCACTCTGGAAAATAGAACAAATAACCCCTTATTTTGAAAAAGAGGGTAGTCATACCAAACATAATCCGCTTGGTGAAAAGTTAGTTAAGGATTGTTTAACAAATTCTGAAATTGGAATCATCATTTTTGTAGAAAAAGAAGGTTCATTCAATAAAGAAAAACTTACTGCCCCGACCATTATCGCTAGTACAATAGCTAAGCACGATGTTTACAGGGAAGAAAATCCCGATATGTATTCGTATGAAAAAGCAGCTGAAGCTATTTATGACATATATTGGCGCAATCTTTCGTGGAGAGGAAAGCTGCATAGGCGGGCCTATAAATGGTCTTTGCCTGCTATAGCTGGAACATTAATCATATTTCTTGGCGAAGCTGTATTGAAGTATTTGCCTTGAATTTATTTTTGTTTAACTAAAAGTCAAACTGATACACTACCGTAAATTTCCTCCTTCACCCTTATCCCGAGTAGCCGCCGCAAGGCGGCGTATCGAGGGGCGTGCCCCGCTGCATCTGTGGTCCCGACAAAATCGGACACGCTTTAGAAGCGAAGACGACGGAAAGGAAGAAGCGACGGCAGACAGTGCGGAGTGCACTCTAGTTCCATCTCTACGGCGTCACCGACCGCGACGACGTGCGCTACGTCTATTCGACTTTCCCATCTTCGAACGGCAGAAAACCAAAACTTACGGTCATTGCCGCTCCCGCGATCTCTGCCTCGCCTGGATGAACGTCCTCGAAGCCGGCCACCCGGATGCGGAGATCGACCTGTAGAGCGCGGGAGCCGGGAGCAACTCGGATCGGGCGACAATTACTCTGCGTCGCTTGTCCGGACAGATCTGGCGTTCCTGATAAGCTCAAGAGTCCGCCCGCCTGCGCCACCTTCGGTCGCTTGCCGCCCAATATAGCCGCTCGGAACATTCTCATAGACTGCGCGAGCCGCTTCGAGCACTACGGCATCCTTGGCGGCCGCGTCTTCCGCCGTTTTATGAAATGCCTGCAACGTCTGTATACTGACCGCGCGATGTTTGTTGACGCTCGCCAGGTGCATATTCGCCAGAACGATCCGGCCAGACCACACCGCAGCATAGAACAGAACCGAGATTGCGATGACGCGTCCGCCGAGGCCGTAAGCAGCTTCCCAAACATTCTCTGGAATTTTGCCAAGAAACCCAAACACGAGGGCGACGGAAAGGACCAGAGCCAGTGCAGAAAATATCGCCGTTGGCCATAGCCATCTTTTGCTTCGCGCCTCGAATATCGCTGCCTCTCTGTCAAATTGCACCGTAAACTCGGCAGCACCTGCTTCACCTGCCGCAATTCGTGCAGCTTCTGCTATTTTCTTGATTTCGTCCTTTTGCTCACTTGCATACTCATTTGTATCTTGCAAGATTTTGGTTGCTTCGGCGCTGGTGTTCTTCATTTTGGCTGCCCAGTTCTCCATCTCGCCTGCCCGAAGCGCGAGCACCGGCAGCCATATTCCGATAGAGGACATAGCATTTTGCACTTCTCCCATGAATCTACCGGCGATTTGGTCCCGTAATGAAACAGGATCGCCTTGTGAAATCGTGAATCCTTCGATCTCTGAAAATATTGCATTTGCGTTCGTCAAATGGGACGTGGTACTTTGAACGATGTTGTCAGGAAGAATATTAGTTGGGAGATTTGTGATTTCTTGCGCTAGCCAGAACACGTTGTCTATGTCGCGCTCGATTATCTCGAACGATATTTCTCCCCATTTTTGTGGGCGTTCAATGTAGGTTTTCCTCTTCGGAATTAATGCTGCTATCGCTTCGCAGACTTCGTCCAACTGTTTGACCAGCGTCTCATTCGCCATATCTTCCTCCAGCTTCGGAGAGTCTGCTACTCACCGTCAGTGCTGCTTCATGCTGTCCGGCGGTAATCGAAATTTGTGATTTCGCCGCCTTATGCGCGGTTCAGCACATGTAGGTAAGTATGTTCCCGTGTTTGCGCAAGCGCGGCCAACAAGGAGAAGCACGGCATCGATTTCGACGAAGCGCAGGCGCTGTGGGACGATTTCCGGTTGCTCGAAGCGCCGGCCCGGACCCTGGACGAGCCGCGCTTCATCGTCATCGGACGGATCGGGGGTCGGCACTGGTCGGCCGTGTGCACCCGCCGCGGCGAGCGGATTCGGATCATCTCGGTCCGCCGCGCCCGCAGAGAGGAGATCGAGCGCTATGACAGCCCCTGAACCGAAAGCTCCCGAACTGAAAGCGGGCGCGTTCGACCGGGCGTTCGATGCCGGCGAGGATGTGAGTGGGCATGTCGACTGGGCGCAGGCGCGGCGGGCCAATCTGGAGCCCAGGCGGGTCAACGTGGACTTTCCGGCCTGGGTCGTTGACGCGCTCGACCGGGAGGCCCGGTTGCGCGGCGTCCCGCGGCAGTCGCTCATCAAGCTGTGGATCGCCGAACGGCTGACCGAGACCGGCTGAGGGCGCGCCCGGCCGCGAAGAGGGCCGCGCGAAAAACCGCTTGACGGTGGGAGTAAGAACATTATATGAACATTACTGCGTTTCCGGCAGGCGGCGCGCCGCCATCCGGGCTCAGGTTCGGCTTGGAGCCCGGCCTGGGGCGCGCGGCTTCGGGGGCGCAGATTCGGACGGAGAGATCGGCGTGCAAGAAAGAGCGGTGTGAAAATAAACCTTGTAGAGGAAATGTGTGCAAAAATTCCTTCCAGCGGACCACAATATTTTGTGTTCGCTCCAGCCGGGTGTCACAACATATTGCGTTTTCATCAGCCTTTAGGCCATGAGCCCGGCGAAAAAACACCGTATATAGACCGGTCTGTCCTGGCGAATTGCGGCAGAAATGGGGCGGCGAGAAACGGGCGGCCGAACATGACAAATCATGACATTTCATGACACTTCCCGGACCCCCCTCAGGAGCGGCGCTCGAATCCCCCCTCCCCTTGGGGGAGGGGGTCAGGGGGAGGGGTCCGCGGACCCTGTCGCGGTGCCGGGATCGGACATCGGTGCGGCGTCGGACGGGGGGGGGGGGGGGGGGGGGGGGGGGGCGGCGGGGCGGGGGGGGGGGGGGGGGG
>JAPPLJ010000050.1:300000-417899 GCA_028819475.1 Rhodospirillaceae bacterium | reverse complement strand
GCGCCAAAACCTTGCGGGCTACCCTCGTCGAGTGCGCACACGGCGCGGCCCGAACCAAAGGCTGCCAGTTCGAGGCCCATCACCGCGCGCTGGCCGCACGGCGCGGATACAAGCGCGCCATCGTCGCCGGCGCCCACAAGATGCTGCGCATCGTCTATGTCGTGCTCAAAACCGCCACGCCCTACTACGATCGCACCGCCGACTACGAAGCGCTCATGGTCAAGCGCAACGCCCCGCGGTGGATCCGAATGCTCCGACGCTACGGCTATGTCGCCCCCGTGAACGCGGCAGAACCCAAGGCTGCCTGATCGGCACGCATAACGCCACACGGCTGCGCGGGGCCAGCTTCGGGCCAAATCGGGGAAGTCCACCGCTCGTCACGACCGCGCCAAAACCGGCGACCGATGCCAACCCCACAACCGTGGCGGTGGATCGACCCCGTGCGTCTCGCAGTCGAAACTGTTTCACGGCAAATACTCGTCACACAGAGAATGAAGCGCTCCGGCATGCGATGGCGCATCCCCGGCGGGCAAGCCGTTCTCACCGTCCGCGCCCTCATCAAATCCGAGCGCTTCGACCGCGCCTGGGCCACCCTCATGGGCAAGGCCGATACCCCCGCAAACGACAACATCCCCACCGGCAGCGACGCCAGCCTCGCTGCATGAGCCCCGACACTCAGGCCAGCGGCATCATCGCCATACGAGATTCACGCCCAAATTAACAGTGTCTCAAAAGATGAACTATTCACCTTCAGGACGAGGACCTAAAGGTCGTGCAGCCGTGGCAGCGCAAATGCGGAGCAGCAAGAGGCCGCCTGACAGCAGCGAACTGACCTCCGCTCGATACCTGATTCCCAGCCGCCATTCCGATTGCAGACAGTCGCCACCACTACCATACTCGCCCTCAAGGCACCATATATGATGTCGACATAACCGATGGATGACTGACATGGACGTCGCCGCCAGCACCTTGGAAGCCGCGCTTCGCGAACTTCCCGAACTGCCGACCCCTGTCAGCAGCTGGCATGTCGAAACCGGCCCCGACTCCACCGACGACCCCGCCGTCTGGGTGTGGGCGATGCTGAAGGACGATCACGTCGAATTCGCCAAGCGGTCGCGGCTGCGCTCGATCATTCGCGACCTTGTCGAGGAAAAGACCGATTCCTCCATGCTCGTCTACGTCCGCTTTCGCGGCGCGTCTGAGGTCGAGCATTTGGCATGAGCCTGCAAGCGGAGTTGCTGAAGCAGGCTCATTTCCTCGCCCGCAAGGAACCCAAGAAACCGATCCAGGCCAGCCTCCGGCGATCAGTATCGGCGTCCTACTACGCCCTCTTTCACCTTCTGGTCGACGAAGCGACCAAGCTCATGCTGGCGGGCAATGTCCGCGGCCCTCTGCGAGACAGTCTGGCCCGTGCTTTTCGCCACTCCGCGATGAAGCAAACCGCCGTTGCCTTCGCCAGGAAGTCGATACCTCCGAGGCTCGCATCCGGCCTCGACCGCCAGGAGGTTCAACAGCCGCTGATCGATGTCGCCACCGCCTTCGTCCAGCTTCAGGAAGCCCGTCACGACGCGGACTACAACCGTGCTCTCCGCTTTACCCGGCGGGAAGCGCTCGATCTCGCCGATCAGGCGGAACAGGCGTTTCGGGACTGGCGCCAGGTGCGCGGCAGCCTACAGGCTGACGCTTTCCTGACCGGGCTTCTCGTCTACAGGCACATACAGGGATAAGCGCTGGGACGGAAGGATGGCGCGTCGGTCGCCGGATACGCCGCCGCCGATCGCATGGGCGTGGACCGAGACGCCCTTGCGGGCCTCAGGTTCGGCATCCCGTGA
Organism: Rhodospirillaceae bacterium; assembly: GCA_028819475.1. Classification (NCBI taxonomy): domain Bacteria; kingdom Pseudomonadati; phylum Pseudomonadota; class Alphaproteobacteria; order Rhodospirillales; family Rhodospirillaceae; species Rhodospirillaceae bacterium. Next base: position 416,067 of record JAPPLJ010000050.1, on the reverse strand, counting down.
TCGTGGACATTCCCCGCAAGCTGGACGGCCTGCATTCCACACCGTATAGATCCAAACGTCAGCGTGCGCACGGCCTTTCGCGCAAGGAGGTCTCAAGGTAGGGGCCGGGTAGGCGGGGCGCAGCAATGCCCCCGCCTACCCGGCCCGGGGTCATATCCGTTCCGTTTGGCCGTGCGGGCGCGATGGCTCGGAGGGAATGATCGTGCGGAAGTTCGCAAAATCGGTCGCCTCGACGCGCAGAACGGATGGCAGGCAGCTCGGCTCCACGGCAAACGGAACGCTTACGTTTACTCAAACGCTTTCCGCATTCCGTTGCCTTTCGCCGCCACGGGCCGTCCTGATTTTGAAAAAATCTGCATTCGATTTGATGACTGATCCGGTATTCCCGACTGCACGTCGTCCGATCCAAAGAAATTTATTCAATGAACGCAGTGCATTACATGACATTCGTCCAAAATTCTTCAAACTTGATCCGGGGCTGCGGTCGGAATGACGATGTGGGGGACCGGACCCGGACGGACGCCGGACAAGGCCTGCGGCGGCGAAATCCGCCCGACGCCACTTCAGACGCCGCCGGTGTCGCCAAGATAGCCCGTCGTCCACATGCGCGACAGCGTCCAGCCTTCCTCGGCCAGTTTCGGCAGGCGGTCGTCGAACGCGATCCGGCGGATCGCCGTCCGTCCGGCGCCGGTCCGCGACACGACGAACAGCCGCACGCGATCGTCCACGATCCGCAGGCCGTCGAGGATCAGGGGATTGTGCGTCGTCAGCAGGATCTGGCGCGCCGAACCCGGTTCGAGATACCACTGGCAGAGCTTTTCCATCAGGGTCCGGGCCAGCCGCGGATTGAGCCCGTGGTCGGCATCGTCGACCGCACACAGGCGCGGACTGGCGCGATGCGCGGCCAGCACGGCGAGAAACAGGACGAACAGGGCGCCTTCCGACGCTTCGTAACCGGACAGCATGTTGCCGCCTTCCCGCATGAACCGGTCGCGAAACCGGATGACCGTCCGGGATGCCGCAGCGCTGGACGTCAGCGGTAGCCGGTCGGCCGGCGCGGCGCCGAAGTCCTTGCCCCAGTCGACAAGGCCGAGCGCATCGCGGCAGATCTCTCGGGCGCGCGCGTCGTCCGACCGCTGCCGGAGCAGTTCGAGGAGGGCGCGCGGCAGGTTGCCGCCGGACAGGCCGACCGGCCAGGCCGGCCGGGATTCCGGCGTGACGCCGCGCAACACCGCGGTCGCCGGCGAGAAGATGACGTAATCTTGGAGCAGGCCGAGCAGGCTGGACGGGTTATCCGGAAAGATTTCGACCGCCCTGAGCGCCGCCAGCCCACGGTAGGGATCGGCCTTGCCGGGCCTGGTGGAGGATCGGGCGACCGGACGTGCGCCGCCGATCTCCCAGGTTTCGGCCCTGAACCGCCAGGCCGGCTCGGGCCGTTTGAGCGGATTGTGCAGGGACACTTCGTAGCGTTCCGTGCCGCCGGTTGCGCCGAATGACAGGTGCCGCGGAATCCGCATGCCCTTGCGCGCGGAGAAGGCGGACCGGTACAGGGCGGGCAGTCCGGGCCGGACGCCCCGGGCGAGCAGGGTCCGCTCGTCAGCCTTGCCGTCCGCCGCCGCGCCGAGGGTGCCCAGCGCCTCCAGCAGGTTGCTCTTGCCGCTGCCGTTGGCGCCGATGAAGACGTTGACCAGCCCCAGCTCGACCGTGACGTCCTCCAGGGACTTGAAAGCCCTGATCGTCAGCTTTTCCAGCATCAATCGTGCCCGTCGATTAATCGATAAATCTTAATCGCACCGACGGGAAATGCCAACCGGGCAGCACCGCGCATGTTCGCCGGGCCGACCGGCGATCTCGCGGAAGGTCGAATCGGCGTCCGGATAGCGCAGGCTGCCGGCAATATGGGCGCAGGAAAGGGCGCCGGGTTCCTTTCCCGATGCGAGGGTGCAGCGTGAAGGAGGGGGTGTGGAAGCAGCGCCGGCGCGGGGCGGCGAAGCCGCTGCCCCGTCCCGTCATCCCGACCGAGCGCAAGCAAGCGGAGGAATCTCGGCTCGGCCCGGGGAACAGGCGCCATCGTGCGGCGACGAGAGTCCTTCACTCCGCCGCGGATCAGGTCCGGGGCTCCGGCCGGAATGACGGTGTGGAGGATCGGGTGGTGACCGGCCGCTGCTGCGCGGCATCTTCAGGGTCGGACGAGAATAATATACCTAACTACGCAAACCGGCTTGGTACCTACAACCGGATTGATTTTCTTTCATCCACCCAAAGTCGCGATCAGCCGATGCGGAGCCGCTCTAGAGAGTCGGGTTGGCTGAGCATTTCGAGCAACACAGTCGACTTGTGACAGTAGGACAAGCCCACGTTGCCGTCGGGGTGCTGGATGTGGCCGCACACGATTCCAATGACTCGAGCCTCGCGAAAACCGGGGCCTCCCGTGAGCAGCCTGTCATCCATCGGGAGGCCAAAGGCATTTGCAAAGATTGGCGAACCGGAGCTGCCGGAAAATGAGAAAGCCTCAAGCAGCAGGGCGCTCTTCCTGTCGTCAACCAAATCGCTGGAATAGTTGTCTCGGGGATCGCTGGATACGATCCCAGTTCTCAAGATGGGCTTCTGCGTGATGTTGTCCTGCCAAGCTTGGAACGAGGCAAAGGAGACCTGCGCCCCCCAGGGAAGGCTCTCAAAAAATGATTGATCTGCAAAGAGAGGATTGGCCGGTATAGTAAAAGGGGGCACCCTCCCGTCAGATGTATATGGAATCAAAATGGCGATGTCCACGCCGTAGCTCGTATGCACCCTGATGTCGATGTTATCCTCCAAGTCGACGACAACGCCTCGATTGCGTGGAACCGTGCTGTGTGAAGAGACGGTCAAGCGCGATAATCGATAGCCCGCTCCACGATACTTCTTATCCTTGTACACCATGTCGACGAGATGCCTGTTGGTGATGAACACCGAGAGGTCCGAGTCTCCGGATACGGCTACCCAGAAGCCGGAGCCGGAGACAGACTTTGTCTCGACTCCGTTGTAGAACTGAACGTCAACCCGATTGGTCGTTTCGAGCCATTGTCTAGGTATTGGATGGTACATGCTCTCGATTCCTACGCCCAACTCCTCGTTCTGCCCCCTACAGCCCTGACTTCAATCCCATCGAACTCGCCTTCGCAAAGCTCAAGGCCAAACTGCGAAAAGCCGCTGAGAAAACCGTCGACGGTCTCTGGAACACTATTCGCCAAATCTCCTTCACCTTCTCACCGCAAGAATGCAAAAACTACTTCAATGCCACAGGGTATCGCGCAACATGATCGGATTCCGCTCTAAACTTGCTTAGTCAGCTATATAATTCCCCTCCGAGAACGTGACCTAAATCTTGTCAACAAGCGACGTGATTTTCTCGAACATTGCTAGCCACGATTCTCCTTGGGCAATCAGTTTCTTCGCCTTATCTCGGAGGCGTGGGTTCTTCTTTAGGGCAGCGAGAAAGTCGTACCCCTCGTTGGTGATCCGAAACACATGTTCGGATTCCCATTCAACCCGACCAGCATCACAAAGATTTTCCGCATGATGACGGCGCTCTAGCCTTTCCTCGGACATTCCGAAGGAGTTCACGAGTATAATCCGCCCATCAGGCTTAGCGGCCATCTCTTCGAGCAACCTGACCATCAGGTCGAAATTTCTCATCCTTGAGTAGCCCTCCATTCGGCCATCGTTCTGCCGCCCTTGCTGCGGTTGCAGCCGGAGCACAGCAGTTGAAGATTGTCGGGATGATCGGTCCCGCCGCGCGACCGCGGCAGAATATGATCCACGTCCATGACGCGGAACGGGAAATGCGTATCGCAGCCGACGCAGACACCCTCTTGCTCGCCATAGAGCCGGTGCCGATGCGTCCGGTAGTTCGGCAGGTCGCCGAGATCGGTGCGCTTTGGCGGCGTGGTGAGCGCCGTAGCACCGCCCCATAGGCTGCCGCCGATATGGTGGCCGCCTTTCTTGTCCGCCCTGTCCGCCGCAATCCGGTCGTTGACCAACTTCACGGCAAGCGGTGACAGGTCGATTCCAGCCCATCGGCGCCCTAACCGATCCGCCGCGACAAGCGCAGTAGCGCAACCACAAAAAGGGTCAAGCACCATGTCATCGGGATTGCTAGACGCACGAATTATTCGATCAAGCAACGCCAATGGCTTCTGTGTCGGATAACCTGTGCGTTCTTTCGTCTTCCGGGATAGCGGAGGAACATCTGTCCAAATATCACCGGGAATCGTTCCCTGTCCTGGCATGGCATACCGTTTCAGCAGCGGGACACCGGTATCTGTCCAATGAATGAACCCTGCATCGTCGAGTGCGATCAATCGGTCACGCGGCCCCTTGATGTCGAGATAACCGGGCAACAAAACATCATTCAGATATTTCGCGTATTGGCCAGTTCTAGGGACGCTCCAATGTCGTCCGTAGCTTGTCGGATCACAACCCTTCCACGCCTGTCCGCTTTCACCATTCCGAGTCCCTGAGGCCATGAGATTGTCACGCATATGCTGCCCGCGCCCATCTTTGTGCGGATATTTCTTCTTCAGTTCCGCGGCAGTAAACGGGACCACCACGTCAACCATATTCTTCGTCTGCTCCCCTCCGTTTCCGTACCAGAGAATTTGTTCCGAAAGGGAACCGAACATCTTGTCGTTATGTGCGTAGGTGCGCCGCCATGTAATACAGGCTAGAAACATGGAACGCCCGAACACACCGTCCATGAGCAATTTGAGGTAATGCGAAGCGGTAGAATCGCAGTGAAGGTAGATGCTGCCAGTCGGCTTCAGGACGCGGTGCATCTCCAAGAGGCGCACGGCCATCATGACCAAATATGCCTGCATCCCCTTGCCGTGCGCTTGGCGCGCGGCTTCAATCACCGAATACGCCGCCGGATTGCGATCCGCTAGTTCGCCGTGTTCGTGGACATCAACATCGCTCAATGTCCACGCATCCTTAAATGCCGCGCCAGCAGCTGTTGACCCTATCGGCGCTTCATAGAGTCGATTTGAGTTGAACGGCGGATCGAGATAGATCAGGTCGACGCAGGCGTCGTTCATGCCCCGCAAGACCGGCAGGTTGTCGCCGGTCCAGACCGTCCCGGTCGCGAAGTTCGGTTTAGTCATCGGTTCGGTTCAGGGTTGGTTGCCGCGGTCACGGTGACGGGTTGCCCTGAAAGCAGGCGTCCCACTGCATACGCTATTTGTTCATTACATGTTCCTGTCATTGGAGGCAAGTAGCGATCTGCTTCGTTACATGGAAAGAGAAACCGCTCCCACCGAGAAAAAGGGGCGGCCCCTTCGGGCGCGCCCCGCAGTTTCAGGGAGGAGTAACGGACGGGCAAAAATGCCCGGTCAGCTGCACCCGCTGGTCGCCCCGCAGGTGTCGCACTTGAGACACGTGCCGTTGCGCACCAGGGTGAAGTTCCCGCATTCGCCGCAGGAGTCGCCCTCATAGCCCTTCATCCGCGCCTCGCGGATCTGGTCGAGCTTGAGGTCGACCGCCTCGGCGACCGCGGGAGATACCTCGAGAGCCGCTGACCCGCCCTCGAGCTCCGCGGTCTGCAAGCCGCCGTTGCCGCCGCCGGAGGATGCGGCGGAAACGCCTGCCGGCTTGCCGGCCGAAGACTGTTGTCCCGAAACATTGCCAGCGCCATTACCAGCGCCGTTGCCGGCCCCGTTACCGGCCCCGTTCCCGGCGCCATGGCCGGACCCGTTGCCCGATCCATTGCCGCCGCCATTCGCGGCCAGCGACAGGCCGCCCTCCAGGACGGCGAACTTGTTGCGCACGAAGCCGTTGCTCGCGACCTTCTGGACCCCGTCGAGCACGGCGGCGGCGTGGGCGGCCGCGTCGTCGGCCAGCGCGCTCTCCGCGACGCCGCTGCCGATGATGTCGGGCAGCATGTCGGTGCCGGTGGCGTGGGCGAGGTCTTCCCGGTCCAGGTAGGAGACCGCCAGCTCGCGGAAGATGTAGTCGATCACCGAGGTCGCCATCTTGATGGCGTCGTTGCCCTCGACCAGGCCCTGGGGCTCGAAGCGGGTGAAGGTGAAGGAGTCGACGAACTCCTCGAGCGGCACGCCGTATTGCAGGCCCATCGAGACGGCGATGGCGAAGCTGTCCATGATGCTGCGGAAGGAGCTGCCTTCCTTGTGCATGTCGATGAAGATTTCGCCGAGCGTGCCGTCGTCGTATTCGCCGGTGCGCAGATAGACCTTGTGGCCGCCGACGATCGCCTTCTGGGTATAGCCGCGGCGCCGGTGCGGCAGGCGCTCCCGGCTGGCGCGCTCGGCCTTCTCGGCGACGATGCGGGTGGCCTGCATGGCGACCTGCGCGGCCTGTTCCGCCGCCGGGGCCCGGATTGCGGCCTCCTTGGCCTCCTCGGCCGCGTCCTCGTCGCCGAGATCGTCGAACACGGTGGCCGAGAGCGGCTGGCTGAGCTTGGAGCCGTCGCGGTAGAGCGCGTTGGCCTTGACGCCCAGCTTCCACGACAGCTCATAGGCCTTGCGGCAGTCCTCGACCGTCGCCGCGTTCGGCATGTTGATCGTCTTGGAGATCGCGCCGGAGACGAAGGGCTGGGCCGCCGCCATCATGCGGATGTGGCTCTCCCAGCTCAGGAAGCGCCTGCCGGACCGCCCGCACGGCGAGGCGCAGTCGAACACCGGCAGATGCTCGTCCTTCAGATGCGGCGCGCCTTCCAGGGTCATCGCCCCGCACACCCAGGCGTTGGCGGCCTCGATCTCGCGGCGCGAGAAGCCGAGGGCGGCGAGCATGTCGAATTCCGGATCGTCGAGCGCGTCCGGGTCGAGGCCGAGCCGGTTGACGCAGAAATCCTCGCCCAGGGTCCACTTGTTGAAGACGAACTTGATGTCGAAAGCCTGGGCGAGGGCGTCCTCGACCCGCTCGATCATGGCCTCGGTGAAGCCGGCCCGGCGCAGCGCCGCATGGTCGATCGCCGGCGACTCCTCCAGCGAGCCGTTGCCGACGGCGTAGCGGATCATCTCCTCGATCTGCGGCGTGGCGTAACCGAGTGTGCGCAGGGCCAGCGGCGCCAGCCGGTTAATGATCTTGAAATAGCCGCCGCCGGCGAGCTTCTTGAACTTGACCAGCGCGAAGTCCGGCTCGATCCCGGTGGTGTCGCAGTCCATGACCAGGCCGATCGTCCCGGTCGGCGCGATCACCGTCGCCTGGGCGTTGCGGTAGCCGGCGGTCGCGCCCTTCTCGTACGCCCGGTCCCACGCCGCGCGGGCGGCGTCGAGCAGCGCCCGGTCCGGGCAGGCCGCCCGGTCGAGCGGGACGGGCAGGACGGCGAGGTCCTCGTAGCCCCCGGTCTCGCCCCAGGCGGCGCGGCGGTGGTTGCGCATCACCCGCAGCATGGCGGCGGCGTTGTCGGCATGGCCGGGGAAGGGGCCGAGCTCGGCGGCCATGTCGGCCGAGGTCTCGTAGGCCGCGCCGGTCATCAGCGCGCTCACCGCGCCGCAGAAGGCGCGGCCTTCGTCGCTGTCGTAGGGCAGGCCCGATGCCATCAGGTAGCCGCCGACATTGGCGAAGCCGAGGCCGAGCGTGCGGTAGCGGTAGGACAGCTCGGCGATCCGGCGCGACGGGAACTGCGCCATCAGGACGGAGATTTCCAGCGTCAGCGTCCACAGCCGCACGGCGTGCTCGAAGCCGGCGACATCGAAGGCGCCGTCGGCCTTGCGGAAGGCGAGCAGGTTGAGCGACGCCAGGTTGCACGCCGTATCGTCCAGGAACATGTATTCCGAGCACGGGTTGGACGCGTTGATGCGCCCGCCGGCCGGGCAGGTGTGCCACTCGTTGATCGTCGAATCGAACTGGACGCCCGGATCGGCCGACTGCCAGGCGGCCTCGGCGATCTGCCGCCACAATTCGCCGGCATTGACCCTGCGGTGCTCGTCCCCGGTCGTGCGCTTGTAGAGCGTCCACTCGCCGTTCGCCATCGCGGCGTCGAGGAACTCGTTGGTGACGCGCACCGAGTTGTTGGAATTCTGGCCCGAAACGGTGAGGTAGGCCTCCGAATCCCAGTCGGTGTCGTAGGTCGCGAATTCGATCTCCTCGAAGCCCTGTTCGGCGAACTGGATGACCCGCTGGATGTAGTTCTGCGGCAGCATCGCCTTGCGCGCCCTGCGGATCGCCTTGCGCAGGCTGGGGTTGGCGCGCGGGTTGAAGGGCTCGGCGCCGTCGAACGCGCGGCAGGCGCGCATGATCTCGTTGAGATGCTTGCGCGCGAGCTTCGAGCCGGCGACCAGCGCGGCGACCTTCTGCTCTTCCCTGACCTTCCAGTTGACGAAATCCTCGATGTCCGGATGGTCGACGTCGACGATGACCATCTTGGCGGCGCGCCGCGTGGTGCCGCCGGACTTGATCGCGCCGGCCGCCCGGTCGCCGATCTTGAGGAAGCTCATCAGGCCGCTGGACTTGCCGCCGCCCGACAGCGGTTCGCACTCGCCGCGCAGGGTGGAGAAGTTGGTGCCGGTGCCCGAGCCGTATTTGAACAGGCGCGCCTCGCGCACCCACAGGTCCATGATGCCGCCGTCGTTCACCAGGTCGTCGGCGATGGACTGGATGAAGCAGGCATGGGGCTGGGGGTGCTCATAGGCCGAAGAGGCCTCGGTCAGCACTCCGGTCTCGTGGTCGACATAGTGGTGGCCCTGGCCGGGGCCGTCGATGCCGTAGGCCCAGTGCAGGCCCGTGTTGAACCATTGCGGCGAGTTCGGCGCCGCCATCTGGCGCGCCAGCATGAAGCGCATCTCGTCGAAATAGGCGCGGGCGTCGGCCTCGCCGGCGAAATAGCCGCCCTTCCAGCCCCAGTAGGTCCAGGTGCCGGCGAGCCGGTCGAACACCTGCTTGGCGCTGGTCTCGCCGCCGGTCCCCGGGTCCATTCGGGCGCCCTTCTTCGGCGCGCGCCGGGCCAGCCAGTCGGGGACATTCTCTTCCGGGACGGGTTCGAGATCGGCGTCGTCCGCCACCCCGGCCTTGCGGAAATATTTCTGGGCCAGGATGTCGATGGCGACCTGGGACCAGTCTTCCGGCGCCTCGACCCGGTCGTTGCTGAACACGACGGAGCCGTCCGGATTGCGGATCTCGCTCGTCGCCTTCCGGAAGGCGATGCCGTCATAGGCATCCCGGCCTTCGACCGTGAACTGGCGCCGGATTTTCATCGGCATCTCCCTGTCCGCCAGACGCCCGAGCGGCGCAGACTCCTCTATCCCGTATCTTGTGGATCGCGGTCCACTTGGCGCAAGATATTGCGAAGGATGCCGGTCTGTCAACTAAATGTTGTGTATGAATTGGGGATAGCTGCGTTATGTTGCGATAATATCAAGATATTGCGGTTTCCGACCACACAGAGGTCTTTTGTGGAAAACCCCGATGTCACCCCGGCCAACCAGAGGGCGAGCCGGGGTCCAGGGACGACCCGAAAGGCCTCTCGTCACGGCCCTGGGCCCCGGATCGTCGCTGCGCTCCGTCCGGGGCGACAATTACAGCGATGCGGAAATGCCGTCGGGACAGGACGGCCGCCGAATCCTGACGGGTCGGAGGATTACCCGCCTACGCCTTCCGCCCGGCCAGCGCGACGCCGAAGATTGCAAGGACGACCAGCCCCGCACCAAGCCACTGGGTCGCGCCGAAGGCTTCGCCGAACAGGAAGACGGCCATGACGATGGTGAAGACCGGCTCCAGATTCATCACCAGGGCGGTGCGCGATTCGCGCAGGAAGTTGAGCGCGCCGTAAAACATCAAGAAGGCCACGCAGATGAAAACGATCGTGCCGGAAAAGGCCGCCCAGCCGGTCGTGCTGTTCGGCCAATGGAAGCCGCCGGAGGCGACGAGGCTGCCGCCATACGCGATGGACGAGCCGAGCACCATCCAGAAGGCCACGGCAACGGGCGACATGCCGTGGCGCATCAGCTTGCCGCTGACCAGGATGTTGCCGGAGATCGCCAGCGCCGACGCCACGGACAGCGCGACGCCCATCGGTTGCAGTTCGCCTTCGACATCCAGGGCGAGGAACAGGCCGATGAAGGCGACGACGAGGCCGACCAGCATGGCCGGGTGCAGCGGCTCGATCCGCAGCGCGGCCGCCAGCAGCCCGACCAGGAACGGAAACAGGTAGAAGACGAGGATCGACAGGCTGACCGACATCCGGTCGAAGGCCGACAGCAGCGCCCAGCCGTTCAGCGAAAACAGGATCGCGCCGAGCACGACCCAGCCCGCCATGCCGCGGGGAATCGCGGGCCAGCTCCGCCGGGCCGCGAACCATAGACAAAGGAGCGGCACGAGAAACCAGGAACGGCCGACCAGCACCGTATCGACCGAGACTCCGTGCCGGTAGCTTTCCTTGGCCAGATTGTTGTTGGCGCCGAAGAGGATCGTCGCGATCAGGATCAGCAGATAGCCGAGCGCTGCCCGGTCGCCCAGCAGGCGGGCGGCAAGGGTGCGCGGCGGCGGGTCGGCGGGCGGACCCGAACCGGGCGCCGCATCGGACGGCAAGTCGGTGGAGGGCGGATTGTCGGGCGGCGTCATGGGTCGCCACCTATCCCAAGGGCACGGGGCGCGGGCAAGGATTTTTGCTTTCCGCGCGCTGTCGGTCCCGCGGGCTGCACCGCCCAGCCGACCCGCGCGATGTTGTACCGGAGCAGCAGTTATCCTATCCTTGCGCCGTGATCCGCTCATGGCGCAACGCCGCCAGTCGAAAGGTCTGGGAAGGCGAGACTCCAAACCGGTTTCGAGGCCTGGACGTCGATGCCGCGGTCGATCTGTTGCTGGCGCTTAACGCGGCCGGCGCTCTCCGCGATCTGAGCCCGCTCAAGAGCGTCGGGCTGCACAAGCTCAAGGGTGCGCGCGCAAACCAATGGGCCATGACGGTGAACGGGCCGTGGCGGATTTGTTTCGAGTTCCGGGCGGGCGACGCCTACGAAGTCGAGATCGTCGACTACCACAGGGGATGAACGCGATGCTCCCGGTTTCCCATCCCGGCCGGCTGTTGAGGCGCGAACTCGATGCCAGAGGCCTGAGCGCAAACCGGTTTGCGCGCGCCCTCGGCGTATCGCCGGGCCGCGTCACCGACATTCTGAACGGCCGCCGTTCGATCACTGCCGACACCGCGGTTCGCCTCGGCCTCTATTTCGGCAACGGCGCGTCGTTCTGGTCCGGGCTCCAGAGTCAATACGACATCGCCCGGGTCGAACGGGACCGCGGCGCTGAGATCGCCGGGCATGTGCGCCCGGCGGACGCCGCTTAGAGCGTCCGCCGCCCTGATCTGCCGCCCCGCACCGCTGGACGGCGGGCCGGAGGCTTGCCATATACTGCGGCGCAAGCATCACCGGCTTTGCCGCGACGGGAGCGCATCACGCCTTGGGCACGCATATCGGCACCCGCATCTATACCGCCCTGAACGGCCTGCAGGTCGGCGCGGACGATCAGGGCAACCGCTATTATGTCGAACGCCACGAGCCGCAGGGCCGCCGCCGCAAGCGCTGGGTCATCTACAACGGCGAGCGCGAGGCGTCGCGCGTGCCGCCGGAATGGCACGGCTGGCTGCACTATATGGTCGACGAGACGCCGGACGAGGCGCCCGTCGAGCGCAGGCCCTGGCAGGCCGAACACCGGCCCAACCTGACCGGCACGCCCGAGGCCTGGCATCCGCCGGGCAGCGAATACGAAGAAGGCCCGCGCGACGCGGCGACCGGCGACTACGAACCGTGGCGGCCCTCCTAGAGAAAAGCCGGGAGACGGGCCGGGCTGCGCGCGCGTAGCGGCCGGAGCGTCCGGCGCCGCGCAATCGCCGCAATTCCCCCGGCATAAATCCCCTTACATAGAGCCCTTACATAGAGAACGCCCGGGTCGACAATGGGTATGCGCCCATGAGGGAAAACCGCACCGTCCTTGCGCTCACCGGCGCGTTCGCCATCGCGCTGGTCCTGCTCGGCATGGTTTTCGGGCTGGCCGCCGGCGACGGCGCCCGCCGTGGCTACCTGCTCCACGCGACCTACGACCAGGCCGACGGGCTGGCCGTCGGCGCGCCGGTGTTTCTCGCCGGCGTCCGGGTCGGGACGGTCGAGCGCATGAGCCTGGATCCGCAGCGCTTCAAGGCGCGCGTCGCCCTGCGCATCGACGAGGCCGTGGACGTGCCGGAAGAGAGCGCCGCCATGATCGTCAGCGACGGCGTGCTCGGCGGCAAATCGGTCAAGATCGAACCGGGCTCCGGCGACGACATGATGGCGAAGGGCAGCGCGTTCGAGCTGGTGCAGGACGCGGTCATCGTCGAGAGCCTGCTCGAGCGGATCGTCGCGGCCGCCGCCGCGGCGCGCCGGACCGGCCCGGACAGGTAGGAGGCGCCGCCGTGGGACAGAGGCTGATCGAAACGGTGATGGGCGCGGTGGTCCTGGCGGTGGCCGTCCTGTTCCTGGTCTTCGCCTGGAACACGGCCGATCTGCGCCCGGTCGAGGGCTACACGCTGAAGGCCGGTTTCGCTTCCGTCGGCGGGCTCGCGCCGGGCAGCGACGTGCGGATCGGCGGCGTCAAGGTCGGCTCGGTGACCGGCCAGCGGATCGATCCGGAAAGCTATCGCGCCGAAATCAGCTTCACGGTGCGCGCCGGTCTCGCGTTGCCGGCGGATACCGAGGCGTCGGTGACCAGCGACGGGTTGCTCGGCGGCAAGTATCTGCGGCTCGTCCCCGGCGTGTCGAAGCGGCGCCTGGCGCCCGGCGATACGCTTGCGAAAACGCGCGACGCGCTGGCGCTGGAAGAATTGCTGGCGCGCGCGATATTCCTGCTCGCCGAGCCGCCGCGCGGGGCGGACGGCGGCGGCACGAACGGGAAAGAAGACGCGCAATGACCGAGGCGCAGCGCGCCATGGAATCCGGGTCGCGGCCCGGCGAACAGGGCTGGGACCCGGACCGCTACGCCCGGCAGGCGCGGTTCGTCGCCGATCTCGGGATGCCGGTTGTCGAGTTGCTGGCGCCGCAAAGCGGCGAGAAGATCCTCGATCTCGGCTGCGGCGACGGCGCGCTCACCCTCAAGCTCCGGGACATGGGCGTCGACGTGACCGGCGTCGACGCCAGCGCGCCGCAGATCGAGGCCGCCCGGACGCTGGGCCTCGACGCCCGGGTCATGGACGGGCAGAGGCTCGACCTGCCGGCGGAAGCCTTCGACGCGGTTTTTTCGAACGCAGCGCTGCACTGGATGGACGAAGATCCCGATGCCGTGATCCGCGGCGTCTGGCAGGCGCTGAAGCCCGGCGGCCGCTTCGTCGCCGAAATGGGCGGCGGCGACAATGTCGGACGCATCCGCCGGGCGGTCGAGGCCGCCTTCCGCCGGCGCGGCCTGGACCCGGACCGCTACAATCCCTGGTATTTCCCGGAACCCGACGAATACCGGGTGCGGCTCGAAAGCGTCGGCTTCGCGGTGCGGGATATCCGGCTGATCGACCGGCTGACCCGGCTGCCCGGCGATCTGGGCGGCTGGCTCGACACCTTCGCGGAGAGCTGGCTGGCGGCGCTGGAGCCGGCCGAGGCCGAGGCGGTCAAGGCCGAGGTGGCCCGCGAGGTCGAGCCGGCGCTGCGCGACGCCGACGGCGTCTGGACCGCAGACTATGTCCGCTTGCGTTTCGCCGCCGACAAGCGGCGATAGCCGCGGACAGGCAACGACACCGTGGGTGCCCGTCCCATCGTCGACATGAACATTCCGGCTCTCGTCGGAGCCGGCGTTGCGCGTCTGCTTGTGGCGGTTTCGCTGTCGATCGCCCTTGCCGCCGGCCCCGCCGGCGCGCAGCAGACCCGGCCCGTCGATCCGGAGACGACGCAAGAGGAAGCGCCCGAAGAGCCGTTCGAGCCGGATCTGCAGGAGGTCGTCCTCCAGGGCCTGGACAAGGAAACCGCCCGCATCCTCTCCTTCGGCGGCCGGGTCGGCGAGACCGTGCGCTTCCGGACCCTCGACATCGCGATCCGGCGCTGCCAGCGGACGCCGCCGGACGAGCCGCCGGAACGCGCGGCCTTCCTGCAAATCTACGATGTCGACCCGGATACCGGGAAACGCACGATGGCGTTCAGCGGCTGGATGTTCAAATCCAAGCCGGCCCTCTCCGCGATGGATCACCCGATCTACGACGTCTGGGTGAAAGACTGCAAATAGCGCGCGAAGACGCTCTCCGGCAGCGTGCGGGGAAATTCGGCTTCGCCCGACAGCGCGTCGTCCAGCCGGCGCCGGTATTCCTGGCGCGTCACCTCAATCGCGCCGAAACGCGCCAGATGGTCGGTCAGGAACTGGGTGTCGAGCAGCCGGTAGCCGGCATGGGCCAGCCGGGCGACGAGATGGACCAGCGCGACCTTGCTGGCGTCGGTCTCCCGCGTGAACATGCTCTCGCCGAAGAACGCGCCGGCGATCGTGACGCCATACAGGCCGCCGACCAGCGCATTGCCCCGCCAGCATTCGACGGAATGGGCGTAGCCGGCGCGGTGCAGCTCGGCATAGGCGCGCAGGATGTCGTCGTTGATCCAGGTTTCGCGCCGGTCGCGGCGCGGCGCGGCGCAGGCCTGCATCACCCGTTCGAACGCCGTATCGGCGCGCACCGCCAGCCCGGCATTGCGCACCGTGCGCCGCAGCCGCCGCGGGATGCGGAAGCCGTCCAGCGGGATGATGCCGCGCCACTCGGGATCGACCCAGACGATGTCGGAAGCGCCGCGCGCTTCGCCCATGGGAAACAGGCCGCTGGTATAGGCGCGGAGCAGCAGTTCGGGCGTCAGGCGGTATTCCATCGCCGGTAACCTGTCGAGAGGATATCAGCCCGCGGCCTGTCCCGCGACATAGTCCTCGAGCCAGCGGATATCGTAGCGGCCGTTGATGAAGTCGCTCTGGGCCGTCAGCTCCTGATGCAGCGGGATGGTCGTGCGCACGCCGGTGATGACGAACTCCTCCAGGGCGCGCCGCAGCCGCATCAGGCATTCGTTGCGCGTCGCGCCGTGGACGATCAGCTTGGCGATCATGCTGTCGTAATAGGGCGGCACGGAATAGCCGGCATAGAGGCCCGAATCGACCCGGACGCCGAGGCCGCCCGGCGGATGGTATTCGACGATGCGGCCCGGCCAGGGCGCGAAGGTCGCCGGGTCCTCGGCATTGATCCGGCATTCGATGGCGTGGCCCTGGAAATCGATATCCTCCTGCCGGAAGGAAAGCGGCGCGCCGGCGGCGATGCGGATCTGCTCGCGCACGATGTCGATGCCGCTGATCGCTTCCGAGACCGGATGCTCGACCTGGAGGCGCGTGTTCATCTCGATGAAATAGAACTCGCCGTTCTCGTAGAGGAATTCGAGCGTCCCGGCGTTGCGGTAGCCGAGCCGGCGGATGGCCGTGCAGCCGATCTCGCCGAGCCGCTCGCGTTCCGCAGCGTTGAGGGCGGGGGAGGGCGCCTCCTCCAGCACCTTCTGGTGCTTGCGCTGGAGCGAACAGTCGCGCTCGCCGAGATGGACGACGCCGCCCTGCTCGTCGGCGACGATCTGCAATTCGATATGGCGCGGGTTGGCGAGGTATTTTTCCAGGTAGACGTTCTCGTCGCCGAAATTGGCCTTGGCTTCGCGCCGGGCGAGGTTGATCTGCTCGGCCAGCGTCTCCGCGGTTTCGGCGACCTTCATGCCCTTGCCGCCGCCGCCGCCGGCCGCCTTGACGAGCACGGGATAGCCGATGCTCCCGGCGGTCTGCCGGGCGTCTTCGGGGGAACCGACGGCGCCGTCGCTGCCCGGAACGACCGGCACGCCGGCCTCGACCATGGTCTTCTTGGCGGCGACCTTGTCGCCCATGGTCTGGATATGCTGCGGCGACGGCCCGATGAAGGCGATGCCGTGGGCTTCGACGATCTCGGCGAAATAGGCGTTTTCCGAAAGAAAACCGTAGCCCGGGTGGATCGCCTCGGCGCCGGTGATCATCGCGGCACTGACGATGTTCGGAATGTTGAGATAGGAGTCCGCCGACGGCGCCGGGCCGATGCACACGCTTTCGTCGGCGAGGCGGACATGCATGGCGTTCTCGTCGGCGGTCGAATGCACCGCGACCGTATGGATGCCCATTTCGCGGCAGGCGCGATGGATGCGCAGGGCGATCTCGCCGCGGTTGGCGATCAGGACTTTGTCGAACACGGGCTCGCGGTTTCTGATCGGTGCGGGAGGCGGGTCAGTGCGGCCTCCCGGGCTATTCGACGATCGCCAGAACGTCGCCGAACTCGACCGGGACGCCGTTTTCGACGACGATCTGCGTGACGGTTCCGGCGTGCGGCGCCTTGATCTCGTTGAAGGTCTTCATGGCCTCGACGAGCATCAGGGTCTGGCCGACGCTCACCGTGTCGCCGACGCCGATGAAGGTCGCCGCGCCCGGTTCGGGCGAGAGATAGACGGTGCCGACCATGGGCGAGGTGACAGCGCCGGGATGGTCTGCCGCAATTGCCGCCGGTGCTTCCGGGACCGCCGCTACTGGCGGCGGCGGGGAGGCGCCGGTCCCGGCCGGCCCGGCGCCCGGCGCCGGCGGCGCCGCGAAGGCGACCGCCCCGGCCTGCTGGCGGGCGACCCGGATCCGGATGTCGCCGTCGTCGTATTCGATCTCCGTCAGCCCGGTCTCGTCCAACAAGTCGGCGAGGCGGCGCACGCTGTCCACGCTGTCATTGTCGATCGTCTTGGCCATGGAGGGTGCTCCGTGCGGACGGGCGGGGCGGCCGGGCGGCGGGGCGCCGCGGACCGGCTCACCCTTTCCCCGGCGAAGAACCGGTCGCCGATAAGTGCAGCGCCAGCGCCTGAAGCGCAAGCCGGTAACTGTCCGCCCCGAAGCCGGAAATCGCGCCGAGCGCCGCCTGGGCGATATAGGAGCGGCGGCGGAAGGATTCACGGGCGTGGACGTTCGACAGATGCACTTCCACGGTCGGCAGGCCGACCGCGCGGACCGCGTCGAGCAGGGCGACCGAGGTGTGGGTGAACGCGCCGGCGTTGATGACGATGCCGCTGCAGCGGCCGGCGGCGGCGTGGATCAGTTCGACCAGTTCGCCCTCGTGGTTGCTCTGGCGGCAATCGACCTCCAGCCCCAGCTCGGCGCCCCAGTTCCGGCACTTTTCCTCGATTTCCGGCAGGGTCGCCGCACCGTAGATTTCCGGCTCCCGGCTGCCCAGAAGATTAAGGTTCGGGCCGTTCAGTAAAAGGACAGTGTGCATCGGAGCAGTCGTGGCTGTTCTGCCGGGTTTGTCTTGCAGGTTGGCGCCTTGTTGCCATGCAGCCTGCGCGTGTACTCAAAGATAGCGCTCAAGTTTCAAAATATCCAACGAGTCCGGCCAGCCGGAGCGACAGATCGAAGTGTCGACGAAGACCTCAGGTCTTTTTCGACGTTGAGGCGGGTCGGCTCACGTCAACGATGTCGTTAATCGCTTTCCGGGGCGTTTCGCTTCCTTCCGGGATCTTGTGCAGGGCGATGTTCGCCCGAAGCTCTGCCACGCGCGCTTCGATGCGCTCGCGGCGCTCCGGTGCGAACTCCTTTGTCAAATCGGAAAAGTTGTGTCGCCCTGACATTCGATCGATCCTTCCTTTCTGGTTTGTTCGAAATGTTGGCGACCAAATCATCCGTCAAGTCGTTGCATGAGGAGTCATTGGCAGCGTCCGCCATTCAGGCCGTCGCGTCTGCCGCATCCGGTTGATCCGGCGGCGGAGCCGGCCCATCTGTTGCCGGCACGGACGGGCGGGCGGACATGAGCGGATACGATTTCGATTTCTTCGTCATCGGCGCGGGGTCGGGCGGCACGCGGGCGTCCCGGATCGCGGCGGCCCACGGCGCGCGGGTCGGCGTCGCGGAGGAGCGCCATCTCGGCGGCACCTGCGTCAACGTCGGCTGCGTGCCCAAGAAGCTGTTCACCTACGCCGCCCATTTCGCCGAGGATTTCGAGGACGCGGCGGGCTTCGGCTGGACGGTCGGGCCGCGCAGCCACGCCTGGCCGGCGCTGATCGCCAACAAGAACCGCGAAATTGCCCGGCTCAACGGCATCTACGAGCGGCTGATCGAGGGTCCGGGGGCTGAAATCTTCGACGCCCGCGCCGTCTTCATCGACAATCATACGCTCGATGTCGGCGGCCGGCGCGTGACGGCCGACAAGATCCTGATCGCGGTCGGCGGCCGGCCCTTTGTGCCCGACATTCCGGGCCGCGAGCACGTCATCACGTCGGACGACGCTTTCTTCCTGCCGGAGTTGCCGGAACGCATCGTCATCGTCGGCGGCGGTTACATCGCGGTCGAGTTCGCGGGCATCTTCACCGGGCTGGGCGCGCAGGTGACCCAGATCTATCGCGGCAAACCGTTCCTGCGCGGCTTCGACGACGATGTCCGGCAGCTTCTTGCCGATGAAATGGCCAAGAAAGGCGTCGACCTGCGCTTCGACGCCGATGTCCGGAATGTGACGCGCCAGCCGGGCGGCGGTTTCTCGGTCGGCCTGGAAGGCGGCGGCTCAGTGGAGACCGACCTGGTCATGTATGCGACCGGACGGGTGCCGAACACCGGCGGCCTGGGACTGGAGGCGGCCGGCGTCGCGACCGGCCGGAACGGGGCCGTAACCGTCGATGCGGACTGGCGGACCAATGTCGGCAACATCTTCGCGATCGGCGACGTGACCGACCGGATCCAGCTGACCCCGGTCGCGATCCAGGAAGGCCATGCGCTGGCCGACGCGCTTTTCAACCCGTCCGGCAAGACCGTCGGCTACGAATTTGTTCCATCGGCAGTTTTCAGTCAGCCGGAAATCGGCACAGTTGGCTATACGGAGGCGGAGGCGCGGGCGAAATTCGGCGCGCTCGACATCTACCGCTCGACCTTCCGGCCGATGAAGCACACGCTCTCCGGCCGCGACGAGCGCGGCCTGATGAAGCTGGTCGTCGTGCGCGAGACCCAGCGGGTCGTCGGGCTGCATGTCGTCGGCCCGGGCGCCGGCGAGATGACCCAGGGTTTCGCCGTGGCCATCAACATGGGCGCGACCAAGCGCGATTTCGACGCCACCATCGGCATCCATCCGACCGCGGCCGAGGAACTGGTGACGATGCGCGAGCCGGTTCCCGATCCTGTGCCGTTGGCGGCCGAATAGCCCCGGACTGGACCCGTCTACGGGCGGCGCGACGCCGCGGTTGAACGGCGCACCGAACGCGGCTTTACTGCGGCAGCGAATCAACGAGGAGGCCCCGCCCCATGCCGGAAGGATCCGTCGTCGTCAGCCCGGAGGGCATTGCCGACAAGGTCGTCGCCATCCGCGAGAAATGGCACACCAAGAAACATCCGTTCTTTCAGGCCATGCTCGACGGTTCGCTGCCGTTGCGCGCGCTCGGCGTCTACATGGCCCAGCATCTGAAATTCGTGAACTATGTCGTGCCGTCCTTCGGATTTCTCTATTGGCGCGGCCCGTCGGACATCCGGCGCATGATCGCCGAGAACATGGCCGAGGAAGAGGGGCTGATGGCCATTCCCAAGCCGGGGCATGTGCCCCACGACCATTTCGAGATGATTACGGATTTCTGCCGCCACGCCGGCCTGTCGGACGCGGAGATCGAGAATACCCAGCCGACTCCCGGCTGGTGGGCGCGGACCCTGTATTACTGCCACGTCAACCGGGAGGAGCCGCTCGGCGTGGCGCTCGCCATGGCCTCGACCCAGGAGGGCCAGCAGGTCGCGCTGAACAACGAGATCACCATCCCGTCGTTCGAAAAGCATTACGGCCTGACCAGGGATGATCCGGAAATCGGCTTCTTCGTCGAGCATGCCGAGGCCGACCTGGAGCATTCCACGCGCCAACTCGACCTGTGCGCGAAATACATCCGGACGCCGGAGGAAGCCGCCCGGGCCATCGAGGTCTGCGAGACCGCCGTGCGCCTGCGCTGGGCCTCGACCAACGACATCTGGCGCCTGGAGGTGCTCGGCGAGACCGATATGGTGCCCGACGGCGTCAGCGGCTGACGGCGCGGGTTTTTCCTTCGTTTTCCGCCAGCAGCGCGCCGATCCGGTCGGCGGCTTCCCTGTAGTCGGCGAGCGCGAACAGGGCACGGTCGGCCGCGGCATAGTCGGCCATCGCATCCTGCAGCGTCGCGATGGCGTCGCTGAGAAGCGGCGGATAGCCGGCGTCGGACACCGCCTCGCCGGCGAAGCGCATCTCGGCGGCGCGCCGCCGGCCGTGGCGCAGGACCCGCTCGAACACATAATCGGCCCTGGCCGCCCAATCGATTTCCGGATCGCTCTTCTGCAGGGAGGCGAGCACGGCGCCGTCCGCGCCGTATTGCCGGGCTGCCAGCATGCTCTCCACGACGATCGCCTCGATCCCCTTGACGATGACGCTGCGGCACAGCTTGACCGCCGCCGCCGCGCCGAACCGGTCGCCGACGACCGAAAGGACCATGCCGAGAGGGCGGAGCAGGCGCAGCGCCCCGGGGGCCGCCGGCCCGGCCAGCAGCACCTCGCTCGCAACGCCGTTCTCGACGACCGGCGCCATGATCGTCGCCTCGACATAGCGGGCGCCGGAGGCTTCGACGATCGCCGCGCCGGTCTCCTTCTCGCGCGGCGAGACCGAGTTCATGTCCATGAACAGCTGCCCGGCCCGCAGATGGCCCGCCGCTTCCGCCGCGACAGAGCGCGCTTCGTCGGCCGGAACCAGCGACAGGACGATCGCCGCGCCGTCGATCGCCTCTCTCGCCGTGGCGCGGACCGCCACGCCGTCGGCTGCCGCATTCGCGCGGATGGCCGCGCCGTCGGGGGTCGGCACGAGGATGTCGTAGGCCGCCACCGTCGCGCCGGCCTTTGCGAGCCCTGCGCCGAAGGCGCGGCCGGCCTCGCCGTAACCGATGATGCCGATGCGTGCAGGCATGTTATATCCTTGTCTTCGAAGGTGCCGTTGGCGCTAATCTAATGCCGGTGCACCGGCGGGCGAAAGGCAAAGACAACGTGAGATTTGTCGGGATCGAGGCGGTCACCTACGGGGTGACCAACCTGCCGAAAGCGCGGCGCTTCTGGGCCGATTTCGGGCTTGAGGAACGGGCGGGCGGCAAGTCGTCGGCAGAATACGCGGCGGCCAACGGAGCGCGCGTGGTCCTCAAACGGCGGAGCGACCGGTCGCTGCCGCCGCCGGTGGAGGAGGGGCCTTCGGTCCGGCTGATGACCTGGGGCCTGGAGACCGCCGAAGACGTCGAGGCGGTGCGGGAACGGCTGGCCTCAGCAGGCTGCCTCGCCGACGGGCCGGGCGTGCGCGCGGTCGACCCGGCCGGCTTCTCCCTCGAATTCGTCGTGTCCGGAACCCGGATGCCCGAGGTCGCGCCGTCGCCCGCCAACGCGCCGCAGGATATCAACCGGATCGACTCCCGCGCCGGCTTCTACGACCGGGCCGTGCCGCTGAAGATCGGCCATATCGTGCTCAACGTGCCGGACGCCGCCGCCTGTTCCGCCTTCTATCGCGAGGTTCTGGGCTTCCACCTGTCCGACTCCTACGACAATGGCAGCGTGTTCCTGCGCTGCGCGCCGCGCCACAGCCATCACAACCTGTTCCTGCTGCAATCGCCGACCGGCCGGCCGGGCATCAACCATCTGGCCTTCGCCGTGCGCGACATCCACGAGATGTTCGCCGGCGGCCAGCACCTCGCCCTGTGCGGCTGGAAAACCGCGGTCGGGCCGGGCCGGCACCGCATTTCGTCCTGCTATTTCTGGTATGTGCACAATCCCTGCGGCGGCCTCGCCGAATATTTCTGGGACGAGGACTATCTGACCGAAGACTGGGAGCCCCAGCTCTGGACGCCGGGGCCGGAAGTCTTTGCCGAATGGATGCTGCCGAAGGGCCTGCCGCTGCGGAAAACCCGCCCGGCGCGCTGAACCGGCCCGCCCGGCCCGCCGGCGGACAGCGCGCCCGGAGTGTACGGGCTTGCGTGCGTACGGGCTTGCGCGATCCGGCGATTCCGCCTATCGCCGGGTCGATATGAGACGCCCGATATTGTCGGCATTGCTGATTGCGTCGATGGCCGCGCCGGCGCTGGCCGCGGTGCCGACCGGCGAACTTCCAGGCAATTTGACCTGCCAGCAGGTGCCGAAGCGCGGCTGGACGGTCTGCGCGTCGACGGTGCGGCTGCCCCTTTTCCCTGAGAAACCGGGTCAGGAGGCCGTTTTCTTCCATCCGCGCCATGCCGCCGACGGCGACCCGAAGACCGCCTGGTCGCCCGGCCAGCGCGGCCTCAACCTCGGCACCCTGATCGAGCTTCGTTTTACGGCAGTCCGGCGTATCCGCTATCTCACCCTGTGGAACGGCAACGGCCGGTCGCCGAAAGCCTGGGCCGACAACGGGCGGTTGCGCCAGGCGTTGATCCAGACGTCGGACGGCCTGACCGACAGGGCGGACGTTGTCGAGCGCAACGGCATGCAAATAATCGTCCTGTCGCGGCCGGTGGACACGCTCTGGATTCGCCTGATCGCGACGGCCGCCACGCCGGGAAAACGCCACCGCGCGTTTGCAATCAGCGAGTTCCGGCCGTCCGACGGTGAGCGCTCGCTGGACGCACCGGTGGTGAGCGCGGCCATGGTCGACGACTGGCTGCCGGCGCCGCCTGCTGACGGGAACCGGTAAAGCGGACGGCGTCTAGCGGGGCGGTCGCTCCGGTTCGACCGGCCGGCCGTAGCGGGTCTGCCAAGCCTGCAGCTGCTAGGAAATTTGGCATTTTGGTCTTTGGCGTTGCAGCGCCGGGTTTTCCTCCGACGGTGGGAGCAAGTCTGCGAACACTCCAAACGCAGTTTGTTCGTCGATATTCAAAAAAAAACGAATTTGCCGCCCCGGACTTGTTTCGGGGCCCAGGGGCGACCCGAAAGGCCTCACCCCGTGGCCCCTGGACCCCGGATTTCCGCTTCGCTCCATCCGGGGTGGCACTGAGGGATGGTCAACAGCATGGGCTATCTGAGCGGCAGTGGGCTGCAAACGCATAGTAACAGAAATCAATCCAAAAAATTGCCCCGACCGGGAGCCGGATCGCCTAGTCTGCCCGGCGCAATGACCGACGCACCCGAACCGGAAGGCTTCATCGCCCGCCACGGCCTGTGGACCGACGACCAGGCGCGCTGCGCCCGGGACATCGCGGCGCGGGCGCGGGCGGAGAAGCTGCAACTGGTGCGGCTCGCCTGGTCCGACAGCCACGGCCATGTCCGCGCCAAGGCGCTGACCCTGCCGGCCTTCGAGGCGGCGCTCGCCGACGGCCACAACATCAACGTGGCGCTCTGGACGCTCGACGCTTCCGGCAGCCGCGTCTTCGCCTCCTTCACGCCGGGCGGCGGCATGGACCTGCCGGAGATGACCGGCTCGCCCAACCTGGTCGCGGTGCCCGACCCGGCGACCTTCCGCATCCTGCCCTGGGCGCCGGGCGTCGGCTGGGTCCTGTGCGACGAGTATTTCCGCGACGGCGCGCCGTTTCACTTCTCGGCCCGCCGGGTGCTGCGCCGCACGCTCGACGCGCTGGCGGTGCGCGGCCTGGGCGCGGTCGTCGGCGTCGAAGTGGAGTGGTACCTCCTCAAGCTGCTGGACGACACGCTCGGCGAGGAGAATATCGGCATCCTCGGCGAGCGCGGCCGGCCGTTGCCGGTGGCGCCGCACGATTCCGGCTTTTCCTATCACAGCGAAAGCAACCTCGACCTGATGCAGCCGGCGATGAGCACGCTGGTTTCGCATTACGATGCGCTTGGGCTGGGCCTGCGCTCGATCGAGAACGAGTGGGGCGCCGGACAGGTGGAATGTACCTTTGCGCCCGGCGACGCGATGCGCGCCGCGGACGACTATGTCCTGTTCCGCACCGCGACCCGGCAGATCTGCCGGCGGATGGGCCATATGGCGAGCTTCATGGCGGCGCCGGGCCGGCGCGGGCTGTATCCGAGCGGCTGGCATCTGCATCTTTCTCTGTGCGACGGCAGCGGCGCCAACGCGCTCATGCCGGCGGCCGGGCCCGATCATCTGTCGCCGCTCGGCCGCAATTTCCTCGCCGGCCTGCTGGACCATGCGCTGGACGGCGTCGTGTTCGGTTCGCCGACGGTCAACGGCTATCGTCGCTTCCGGCCGTTTTAGCTCGCCCCCGACCGCGTGACCTGGGGCTTCGACCATCGCGGCACGATGGTGCGGGTGCTCGGCGGCGCCGGCGATCCGGCGACGCGCTACGAGAACCGGGTCGGCGAGCCGGCGGCCAACCCCTATCTTTTCATCGCCGCGCAGGTCGCCGCCGGGCTGGACGGACTGGCGCGCGGAGCCGAACCATGGCCCGCCGACGACGCGCCCTATACCGCCGACCGCCCGATGCTGCCGACCGGCCTGCCGGCGGCCCTCGAAGCCCTGGAACGATCGCCGCTTTATCGCGACGCTTTCGGCGACGCCTATATCGGCTATTATCTGGCCCTGAAACGGGCGGAAATGGCCCGCTTCGACGCTTTCCTCTCCGAAACCGGCGTCGATCCCGCCGCCGGCGTCACCGGGTGGGAGGTCAACGAGTATTTCGATGCGTTCTAGCGGATTGCCGGGGAGGCGCCGATGACGACGCAACAGAAACCGATCCTGCCCGAGCGGGTCTTCGACTTCGATGCCCTGGTCCACGAGGACCGGGTGCACCGGTCGCTCTATACCGACCCGGCGATCTTCGACCTGGAGATGACGCGCATCTTCGGCGCGGTCTGGGTCTATCTGGCCCACGAAAGCCAGGTGCCGCAGCCCAACGATTTCGTGCGCGCCCGGCTCGGCCGCCGCCCGCTTATCGTGGTGCGCGATTCGAACGGCGTCCTGCGCGCGCTCTACAACCGCTGCACCCACCGGGGCGCCACCGTCTGCCGGCAGGACAGGGGCTCGGCGAAAGCGTTCCAGTGCCCCTATCACGGCTGGACCTACCTCAACACGGGCAAGCTGTCCGGCGTGCCCTGGCCCGAGGGTTACAGCTGCGACTTTTCCCGGCCCGAATTCAACCTGATGCAGGTGCCGCGGGTCGAGAGCTATCGCGGCCTGATCTTCGCCACCCTGAACGCCGACGCGCCCGGGCTGATCGATTATCTCGGCCCGGTGCGCCGGCCGCTCGACGAATGGATGGACCGCCATCCCGGCGGCGCGCTCGAAGTGCGCGAGGCCAACCGGCTGAAATTCAACGGCAACTGGAAGCTGCTCTACGACAACTCCGCCGACGGCTATCACGTCGTCTTCTCGCACCGCTCGCTGCTGATGATGGAGAACCGCTTCCAGGAAGGCGACGGCAAGGGCATGTCCTACTACAAGGACAGCCCGGACACCGGGCCGGTGAAGCTCTATTCCTTCCCCAACGCCCATCACTTCAAGGACAAGCGCGACGCGATTCCGAAGCGCCCCGGCGCCCTGTGGGCGATCGAGGGGCTGCATCCCGGCATGGAGCACTACGAGGCGGCCCTGCGCCGGGACTTCCCCGACCGGGCGGACGCTTTTCTCGACCTGGCGTCGTCGGAGCCGGTCAACATCAACGTGTTTCCGAACCTGCATATCCTGGGCAACCATATCCAGGTCGGCCAGCCCCTGTCGGTGACGGAGACGGCGACGACCTGGTACGGCACCGCCGTGGTCGATCCGGACGGCGAACTCGGCGACGCGCTGGGCCCGGTCAACGCTCTGCGCATGCGCACCCAGGAGCAGTTCCCGACCTTCGGCGAGGTCGACGATCTGGCCAATTTCGAGCAGATCCAGGCCGGGCTCGCCGCAGAGGAAGACGCATGGATCTACATGCACCGCGGCCTCGGCCTGCCCGAACGCTACAGCGCGGCCGAAGGCGGCACGACGGTCGGCCCGGCGACCGACGAGGTCTTCATGCGCGACTATATGCGGGTCTATCGGCGGCTGATGCAGACCGAGCCGAACATCGCGCCGACCCGGGACGTTTCCTGATGGAGGCGGCGGCGGAACGCGATCCGTCGACAAGTTCGTACTATGTCGGCGACGATTTCTATAGGGAGCTAGTCGACGCCTTCACCGATTGGGACCGGGACGAGCTTGCGATTTCCGACCCGGCCCGGCGCGATGCCGCCCGCGCCTTTCTCGAACGCGAGGCCCGTTTGCTCGACCGGGGCCGGCTCGAGGACTGGCTGGCGCTCTTCGCGCCCGAATGCGCCTACTGGATTCCCGGCACCCCGGAACGCGGCGATCCGCGGCGGGAAATCACCGTCGCCTTCCACGACCGCCGCCAGCTCGAGGACCGGGTCTACCGGCTGCGCACCGGCTATGCCTGGTCGCAGAGCCCCGAAAGCAGGACGGTGCGCTCGGTCTCCAATGTCGAGCTGTTCGCGACCGGCGACGCCGGCATCGTCATGGCGCGCTCGAATTTCCACATCGCCGAACTGCTCGACGGCGACCTGCGCCACTGGGCCGGCTGGACCGGGCACCGGCTGGCGATAACCGGCGGCGGCTTTTCGATCCTCGCCAAGCAGGTCAACCTGATCGACTGCGACCGGAATCTCCGGAATCCGAGCATTACGCTGTAGTGGGGCAACGGGATTCAAATCTTTATCTATGCGTTTGCGGCCCACCGCCGCTCCGATAGCGGATTTCGCAAATTATCCCGTCATTGCCGCCCCGGACGGAGCGCAGCGGAGATCCGGGGCCCAGGAGCCACAAGCAAAGACCTTTCGGGCCGCCCCTTCGGCTTCGCTCAGACCCTGCGCTGAGCCTGCGAAGGGGCACGGGCCGAGGCCTTTCGGGTCGCCCCCTGGGCCCCGGACCAAGTCCGGGGCGGCATTATTGGTTATTTTTGAGCATCGGCGAACGAGCGGCGTTTGCAGTTGTCGCCTGAAACTCGACCGAATACGCCGGCGCTCGCCCGACGCTAGTTCTTCGGCGCGCGGAAGGGGCGGTGGCAGGCACCGCAGCCGGCCCGCGCCATCGTGCCGAACTGGGCGGCGATCTCGGCCATGTCGCCAAGCTCCGTGACCAGGGCCAGCTCCTCGGCCTCCTTCCGTAGCGCCTTTGTCGTGGCGACGAACGTGTCCCACTGCTGCCAGATTTCCGCCTTTGCCCGCGTCTCGCCCGCTTCCGGGCCGCTTCCCCTGGGGAACAGGCCGGGCAGGACGGGCGCCAGCGCCGCAATCGCGCCGGCGTGTCCGGCGACGAGCTTGGCGTTCTTTGCGCCGAGGCCGGCCTTGATGCCGTTCATATGGGCGCCGATCGACGCCATGACCGCCTTGCGGGTCTGGATCGCGTCGCCCGGGTCGAGGGCCCAGGCGGGCGCGGACAGGATCGCGCCGCAAATGATCGCGCCGGCGAGCAGGATGCCGGCAATCGCTCGTTTCGTATGGGACTGTTTCGCCATCGTCTTCTCCATGACCGGTTCCGCCGCGCCGAACGGCGAATGAAGCGCCACTATACAGCGACTGAGGCGCGACCGCACGGCTCTCAAACGCGGGAATCGGACCGGGACGCTTCGATTTCGGCGTTACAGGGGCGCAAGCGGGTCATTGACAGGGCGTCGGGCGGCGTGTGAATCGGGCGCACGCACCGAATGCAAGTCCCCCTCCGCCGCCTCGAAAGGACATGCCCGTGAGCCGGTATCCCCGCGCCGTCTGCGTCTATTGCGGCTCGCGCAGCGGCAACGAACCCGCGTGGAAAGAGGCCGCGGCGGCCCTCGGCGCCGGCCTGGCGGAGCGCGGCATCGATATGGTCTATGGCGGCGGCAATGTCGGCCTCATGGGCGCGGCCGCCGATGCCGCCATGGCTGCGGGCGGACGGGTGACCGGCATCATCCCGCGCGATCTGGAAGTGCGCGAGCATGGCCATCGCGCCGTGAGCGAACTGCATGTCGTTGACTCGATGCACGAACGCAAGCTCCTGATGGCGAAACTGTCGGACGCGTTCGTCTCGCTCCCGGGCGGCCTCGGCACCCTCGACGAAACCTTCGAGATCCTGACCTGGCGCCAGCTGCGGTTCCACGACAAGCCGATCGTGCTGGCGGATATCGGCGGATACTGGCAGCCGCTGCTCGACCTGCTGAACGCGCAGGTCGAACACGGCTTTGTCGATCCGGCGCATCTCTCGCTGATGACCGTCGTCCGGTCGGTGGAGGAGATTTTCGCCGTGCTGGAAGCCGCCGGGCCGTAGCCCGCGCCGAACCGCCGCTCGAAAAACCGGTCCCGCTGCCCGATATTGTCGCCACCGGTCCGTCAGGAAAGGCCGCCGCCATGCCGTCATACCCCGTCGCCGATATCCTCACGACGCGCAAGACCACCAAGGTCATGTTCGATCCCGAGCGTCCGGCCGCGCCCGAAACCGACCGGGAGACCATCGAATCGCTCATCGCCCTGGCGGGGTGGGCGCCGTTTCACAAGCCGGCGCACCGGGTTCACTGGCGCGGCACCCGGACCATCGAACCCTGGCGCTTCCATCTCGCCGACGCCGGGACCTGCCGGCGCCTGATCGGCTTCGTTCAGGACAACGCCGAAAAGGCCGGCCGCGTGCCCCAGATGCTCGCCGCGGCCGAAGCGCTGATCCTCGCGACCTGGCTGCCCAATCCGCCGGAAAACGGCGACGATGGCCTGAACGGCGGTCTGTTCGAGCCGACGATGGCGAACATGGAGCACATCGCAGCGGCGAGCGCCGCCGTACAGTCCTTCCTGCTCGCAGCGACCGAACGGGGGCTCACGACCTACTGGTCGAGCGGCGGCTACCTGCGCGACACCGCCACCTTCGACTTGCTCGGCATCCCGGCGCAGCAGATCCTGCTCGGCGCCGTGTTCGTGTTTCCGAACGACGGCGGCGAGCGCATTCCCGGCGGCATGCGCGACAAGCGCAGCGAGCGGGCCGCATGGTCGAACTGGGTCACGCCCCGGGAATGACCGGCCGGACGGTCGGCGCCATCGTGCGGACCCGCTATCGTCGCATCGGCGGCGCACCCCTCCAACCAATCCGCCTCCGCTAATTCCGGAAACTTCGACATGAGCAAAATCAAGGTCGCCCGGCCGGTTATCGAGATCGACGGCGATGAGATGACCCGGATCATCTGGCAGTTCATCAAGGACAAGCTGATCCTGCCCTATCTCGATATCGACCTGCACTATTACGACCTGAGCATCCAGAAGCGCGACGCGACCGACGACCGGATCACCGTCGATGCGGCCAACGCGATCCGGGAGCACGGCGTCGGCGTCAAATGTGCGACCATCACGCCGGACGAGGCCCGGGTCGAGGAGTTCGGCCTGAAGCAGATGTGGAAATCGCCCAACGGCACGATCCGCAACATCCTGGGCGGCACCGTGTTCCGCGAGCCGATCATCTGCCGCAACGTGCCGCGCCTGGTGCCGGGCTGGACCGAGCCGATCATCATCGGCCGCCATGCCTTCGGCGACCAGTACCGCGCGACCGATTTCGTCGTGCCGGGCAGCGGGAAGCTGACGATCCGCTTCGACGGCGACGACGGCACGACCATCGAGCGCGAGGTCTACGAATTCCCCGGCGGCGGCGTGACGATGGCGATGTACAATCTGGACGCCTCAATCCGCGATTTCGCCCGCGCCTCGCTCAACTACGGGCTGAGCCGGAACTGCGATGTTTACCTGTCGACCAAGAACACGATCATGAAAGCCTATGACGGGCGTTTCAAGGACCTGTTCCAGGAGGTTTTCGAGGCCGATTTCGCCGACAGATTCAAGGAAGCCGGCATCGGCTACGAGCACCGGCTGATCGACGACATGGTGGCCCAGGCGCTCAAATGGTCCGGCGGCTTCGTCTGGGCGTGCAAGAATTACGACGGCGACGTGCAATCGGATACCGTCGCCCAGGGCTTCGGCTCGCTCGGCCTGATGACCTCGGTGCTGATGACGGCCGACGGCAAGACGGTGGAGGCCGAGGCGGCGCACGGCACGGTCACCCGCCACTATCGCCAGCACCAGCAGGGCCGGGAGACCTCGACCAACCCGATCGCCTCGATCTTCGCCTGGACGCGCGGCCTGAAATTCCGCGGCCGGATGGACGAGACGCCCGCGGTCGCGGACTTCGCCGAAACGCTGGAGACGGTCTGTGTCGAGACCGTCGAGAGCGGCCACATGACCAAGGATCTGGCCCTGCTGATCGGGCCGGACCAGGAATGGCTGACCACCAACGGCTTCCTCGAGAAGCTGGACGAGGGCCTGCAGGCGCGGATGGGCGCCTAGACCGGTCCCGCGCCGCGGCGGCGGCCCGCTGCGGCAGTTGGGAGCGCGGGCTCGAAGGCGGAGAGGCAGATGGGCGACAGCGCGCCGGTACTCCCGTCGGAAGTGCGCGCCGGAGCGGCCGGCGGCGAAGCGGCCGGGGTGCCGGCGGCGCCCCGCGGCCTGTGGTATCTCGCCATGCCGGGGACGCGGCTCAGGCGCGGCACGGCGGTGCACCGCACCCTGCTCGACGAGCCGGTCCTGATCGGCCGCGACCGGGCCGGCGCGGTCTTCGCCCTGCGCGATATCTGCCCGCACCGGGCGATGCCGCTCTCGGCCGGCCGGTTCGACGGCGAGACGGTTACCTGCGCCTACCACGGCTGGCAGTTCGGCACCGACGGCGTGTGCCGCAACATTCCCTCGCTGGTCGAGGACTATCGCAAGACGGTCCGGCTCGACCGGATCGGGACCCGGTCCTATCCCTGCCGCGAGGCGCAGCACCTGATCTGGGTCTATATGGGCGACGATGGCGGCGCGGCCGGCGAAGACCTGCCGGCGCTGCCCGAGATCCCGGCGCCCGGCCGGCCCGGCATCGCCGAGACCCTGGACCTGGAATGCCATTTCGACGACGCCGTGATCGGCCTGATCGATCCGGCCCACGGCGCTTACGTCCACCGCAACTGGTGGTGGCGCTCGTCGAAGACGCTGACGGAAAAGGCCAAGCGCTATGCGCCGTCGGAGCTCGGCTTCACCATGGTGCGCCACGCGCCGAGCACGAACAGCCGCATCATCCGGATGCTGCGCGGCGAGAAGACGGTCGAGATAAGCTTCCGGCTGCCCGGCGTCCGCGTCGAGCACATGACGCTGGGCGACCGGCACACTTATGTCGGCGTGACGGCGATGACCCCGGTTTCGGAATACCGCACGGCGATGCACCACGTCATGTACTGGTCGCACCCGCTGATGACGCTGGCCAAGCCGATCGCGATCCCGGTCACGCGCAATTTCCTGAACCAGGACCGCACGGCGATGAACCGGCAGCGCGAGGGCCGCAAAAAATCCGACGCCGCCATGCTGCTGCCCGACGCCGACACGCCGGCGAAATGGTACATGGCGCTGAAGAAGGAGTTGGCGGCCTCCCGCGCCGAAGGCCGCGATTTCCGCAACCCGGTAACGGAGACGGTCCTGCGCTGGCGGAGTTAGGGTGAAGCGCTCCCCTTTTGCGCAGGCTGCGGGTGCTGCGTCAGTCCGTAGTTCGTCCCCGGTGGATGAGGCCGATAATCAGGCCGAACACGCCGAATTGGAGCGCGAGATAGAGCGTTTCCATCCAGATGAACGCAGACGCGCCCGGAACCTCCTGCCTGGCGACGAAGGCGAGCACGTGGGACGTCCAGAAGAAGGCGCCGACGATGAGAGCGAACCGGAACCCCCGCCGAATACTGCTCCCCTCGGCCTTCAGCATCGGAAACAGGGCGCAGAGCAGAAATCCCTGAAGCGCGATCGTCAGCAAGCCGACCAGAAAGTCCGGCTCTCCCTCGAAATAGCCGAACGATTCGTAGCTCTCCCTGAACAGGAGGACGTGCCAGACCACGGCGAGAGCGAATGTGCAGATCGTGTAAGCAGCGGCCCCCAGGACCAGCTTCCCGGCGCCCGGCACGCTGGAAATTATTCTTGCTTTGTTCATGGAAAGCCCCGTCATTCGAGCGATTGAAGGCGGCGCGGCACTACCCGGAAATATGCGCCAGGTCCGGCAGGTAGCGGAATTTCTCGGCGTAATCGATGCCGTAGCCGACGACGAACACGTCGTCGATGGCGAAGCCGACATAGTCGGCCTCGACCGGCGCTTCGCGGCGCGCCGGCTTGTCGAGCAGCACGCAGGTCGCGACGGTCTGGGCGCCGGCGTCCTCCACCATCATGCGCGCGGTCAGCAGCGTCCGGCCGGTATCGAGAATGTCGTCGACCAGGAGCACCCGCTCGCCCGACAGGTTGCCCGGAAACTCGCCGACCAGCCGCACCCGGCCGGAACTCTCGGTCGAACTGCCGTAGCTCTTGAAGCTGGCGAACTCGATGCGCGGCCGGCAGCCCCGCGCCGCTAGGGCGCGGGCGAGATCGGCGGTGAAGATGAAGGCGCCGTTCAGGACGCAGAGCAGCACGAATTCCTGACCCATCGCCCGGGCGATGTCGCCGGCCAGCGATTCAATGCGCTTCGAGATGTCGCCGGCGGCGAACAGCGCGGTCGGCGGCGTGTCGCCGCCCTCCTGCGCGCGGTCGGTGAAACCGGTCACGGTCAGCCGGCCTTGCGCGCGTCCGCGCCCCATTGCCAGTCGGCGAAGCGGTTGCGCAGGGTGAGTTTCTGGAACTTGCCGGTCGAGGTCTTGGGCACCTCTTCGATCACCACGATATCGTCGGGAAGTTGCCACTTGGCGAAGTCGCTGAGCAGATGGCTGTCGAGTTCCGCCTTGGTGAGCGCCGCGCCGTCCTTGAGCACGATGCAGGCGAGCGGCCGCTCGTCCCATTTCGTGTGGGGCAGGGCGATCACCGCGGCTTCCTTGACCGCCGGATGGCCCATGATGGCGTTCTCCAGGTCGACCGAGCTGATCCACTCGCCGCCGGACTTGATGACGTCCTTCGAGCGGTCGGTGATCTGGACATAGCCCTCGCCATCCATGGTCACGATGTCGCCGGTGCGGAACCAACCGTCGTCGCTCCAGCGGTCGCCGGCTTCGGGATAGTTGAAATAGCTGCTGGCGATCCACGGCCCGCGGACCTCCAGTTCGCCCATCGATTCGCCGTCCCAGGGCAGGATGTTGCCGTCGCCGTCGCGGTGGCGCAGGTCGACGAAGGGCGCGGCGTAGCCCTGCTTGGAGCGGTAGTCGAAATAGATCTCTTCGCCCTGGCCAGCGAGATGCGGCTTGACGTTGGCGACCGTGCCGAGCGGCGACATTTCCGTCATGCCCCAGGCGTGGAGCACGGTGATGCCGAAGTCCTGGAAGCGCCGGATCAGGGCGGGCGGCGCCGCCGAGCCGCCGACCACGGTGCGCAGCCCGCGCAGCGCCTCGTATTTCGCCGGGTCCTTCTCGATCGTCTGGATAATGCCGAGCCAGACCGTCGGCACGCCGCCGGAGAAGGTGACCTTTTCGCCGATGAACTGGGCGATCAGGCTGTCGGGATCGAGATGCGGGCCCGGGAAGACCAGCTTGGCCCCGGTCATGGTCGCGGCATAGGGAATGCCCCAGGCGTTGGCGTGGAACATCGGCACGACCGGCAGGATGCAGTCGTTCATGCTGAAATTCAGCATGTCCGGCTGGGCGCCGACCATCGAATGGAGCACCATTCCGCGGTGCGAGTAGATCACGCCCTTGGGATCGCCGGTCGTGCCGGAGGTGTAGCACATGGCGCAGCCGTCGGTTTCGTCGATCTCCGGCAGTCCGGTTGCAGGGTCGCCGGTCCCGATGAAATCCTCGTAGCTTTCCATGCCGTCGGGGACCGGCCCGCCGAACGGGATGACGACGGTGCGGTGCGCCGGCATCCGGTCCTTGAACTGGTCGTAGAGCGGCAGCAGGACGTCGTCGACGATGACGATCCGGTCGTCAGCGTGGGTCGCGATATAGCCGATGTCGGCCGGGCCGAGGCGCAGGTTGAGCGTGTGCATGACGCCGCCGGCGGCCGGGATGCCGTAATAGCATTCGAGATGCGCGCTGTGGTTCCAGGCCAGGGTCGCCACCCGGTCGCCCTTCTTCACGCCGGCCTTGACGAGCGCCCGGGCCAGCTTCTCAGCCCGTTCGCAGATCTCGGCATAGGTCTGGCGCAGGACGGACTTGTCGGGCCGCTGGGAGACGATCTCGCGCGTCGGATAAACCTCCCGCATCCGCCCGAGCAAATGATTGAGCGTCAGCGGATAGTCCATGATCGTGGCGACCGAGCGGGCCATGGCGTTTACCTCCCGAACTGCCTGGAACCGTCGCCGGATGTTTACACCAGCGCCCCGCCGGATTGCCAGTGGCCCGATTGCCGGTAGCCAGCCGCCGCGGCGGAATGGATGCCGGCTGGCGCGAACGTGATGGCCCGCGAGGCCACGCCTGCTTGTTTTCGCCATAGTGGACCACCCATATAGCGGCACACGATCGGGCAGCCCGGTAACGCCCCGGAATGATTGGCAGATTCCTTCGCTGGACCCTGTGCGCTGCGCTTCTCGCGGGGCTTGTGCCTGCGGGGCAGGCTATTGCACAAACCTCGCAGCCGGGGACGTTGCGCGGCCTCGACCTGCCCGGCCTGACGCCGCAGGGCGGTGCGCAGCAAGACGCTCCGGCGGGGCCGGCCGACAGCGTTTTCCGGACGAAGCACGTCACCGCCGAACTGCTCAGCGAGCATGTCACCCTGCGGCCGGGCACGACCGCCTGGGTCGCCCTCGTCTTCAGAATCATCCCGAAGTGGCACACCTACTGGCGCAATGCCGGCGATTCGGGCGAGGCGACGCGGATCGACTGGGATCTGCCTGAAGGCTATGCCGCCGGCGGGATCGTCTGGCTGCCGCCGGAGCGCATCCCGGTCGGCCCGCTGGTCAACTACGGCTACGGCGGCGAAGCGATCCATATGGTGCCGATTTCGGTGCCGAAGGACGCGCGGCCCGGCGAAACGGCGACGCTGACCGCGAGCGCGTCATGGCTGGTGTGCGAAGAGGTCTGCATTCCGGAGGTGGGGGTGTTGACGCTCGCCCTGCCGGTCGCCGGCGACCCGCCGATCGCCGATTTCCGCTCCGGGCCGATCTTCGCGAAAGCGCGCGCAGCGCTGCCGAAACCGTCGCCCTGGCCGGCGACATTCCGATTCGAAAACAAGGGGTTCCGGCTCGACGTTGCGGCGGCGGGCCTGAAGCGCGAGGTCATCGAGGACGCCTGGTTCTATCCCTACGGCCACGGCGTGGTGAAATATGCCGCGCCGCAGAAGCTGACGGTGACCGACCGCGCGCTCATCCTCGAAACCCGGCGCGGCAAGGCGGCGAAACCGATAACGGACGTGGGCGGCCTGCTGGTCGTCAAGGAACGGCTCGGCGACGGCACGGTCGCGACCCAGGCCTTCCGGCTGACCGCGACAAAGGCCGCCGCGGCGCCCCTGATCGGTTTCTGGGAAGCGGTCCTTCTGGCGCTGCTCGGCGGGCTGATCCTGAACCTGATGCCCTGCGTCCTGCCCGTGCTGGCGGTCAAGGGGCTCAGCTTTGCCCGCCACGCCAGCCAGGGCCGGGGCATGGCCCGCCACGGCGCGGCCTATACCTTTGGCGTCTTGGCGAGTTTCGCAATCGTCGGCGCCATTCTTCTGGCGGTGCGCGCCGCCGGCGAGGCGGCCGGCTGGGGCTTCCAGCTCCAGGAACCCGTGTTCGTCCTGCTCATGGCCTATCTGATGGTGTTGATCGGGCTGAATTTCGCCGGCCTGTTCGAAATCGGCAGCCGGTTCGCCGGCATCGGCGGCGCGCTGGCGGAACGGTCCGGCCTCAGCGGTTCCTTCTTCACCGGCGTGCTTGCCGTGATCGTGGCCACGCCCTGCACGGCGCCCTTCATGGGTGCGGCGGTCGGCTTCGCGCTCGGCCAGACCGCCGCCGTCGCCATGGCCGTCATGCTGGCGCTCGGCCTCGGCCTCGCCCTGCCGTTCCTGCTGCTCAGCATGACGCCCGCTCTGTTACGGCTGATTCCCGAACCGGGGCCGTGGATGGTCCGGTTCAAGCAGTTCCTCGCCTTCCCGATGTTCGCGACCGCGGCCTGGCTGATCTGGGTCCTCTCCCTGCAGGCCGGCGATGCGGCGCTGCTCGGCGCGCTCGCCGGCGCCGTCCTGCTCGCCTTCGCCGTCTGGCTGTGGCAGGCCAGCGCCGGCGCACCCGGCCGCTGGCGCCCGGCCGGCCTCAGCCTGGCCGCACTCGCCGTCGTCGCGGCCCTCGCGATGGTCGGTTCCGCCGATAGCGGCGCGCCGCGCCCGGTCCCGGTCCGGTCCGACGGGACTGCTGAGGCCGCCGCCGCGGGCATCGCCTGGCAGCCGTTCAGCGAAGCGCGGCTGGCGGCCCTGCGCGCGGAAGGCCGGCCGGTCTTCATCAACTTCACCGCAGCCTGGTGCATCACCTGCATCGCCAACGAAAAGGTGGTGCTGCGCCTCGAAAGCGTTCGGAAGGCCGTCGATTCGGCGCGCATGGCGACGCTCAAGGGCGACTGGACCCGCCGCGACCCGGTCATCACCGGACATCTCGCCAG
Organism: Rhodospirillaceae bacterium; assembly: GCA_028819475.1. Lineage (NCBI taxonomy): Bacteria > Pseudomonadati > Pseudomonadota > Alphaproteobacteria > Rhodospirillales > Rhodospirillaceae > Rhodospirillaceae bacterium. The sequence goes on along the minus strand of JAPPLJ010000050.1, from coordinate 379,678 downwards.
GTTCGGCCGCTCCGGCGTGCCGCTCTATGTTATCTATCCGCCGAAAGGATCGCCGAAAACGCCGATGGTGCTGCCGCAGATCCTGACCGAAGGCGGCACGATCGCAGCGATCCGCAGCATGGCCGCCGAAACGCGCCGGGCCGGGCGGGCCGGACAATAGCGCGTCGCCGCCCGGGCAAAGCGCAAGGCTGGAACGCACGGAAAGAGGGAACGAACCGATGACGAAGCGCCTGAAACTGCTGACCGCCGCCGCCGTTGCCGCGGTTTTCCTGGCCGCCCCGGCGGCCGCTTCCGCGCCCGAAGTCGGCAAGACCGCGCCGGACTTCACCGGCGTCGACAGCAACGGGGCTTCCGTGACGCTTTCGGCCCTGCGCGGCAAGCTCGTCGTGCTGGAATGGACCAACCACGGTTGCCCCTATGTCTCGAAGCACTACGGCGCCGGCAACATGCAGAAGACCCAGAAGGCGGCGCGTGCGAAGGGCGCGGTGTGGCTCAGCATCATCTCGTCGGCGCCAGGCCGGCAGGGCCATGTCGACGGCGCCGAAGCGAACCGCCTCAGCAAGACGCGCGGCGCGGCGCCGAGCCACGTCATCCTCGATCCGAAAGGAACGATCGGGCGGAAATACGAAGCCACCAACACGCCGCACATGTTCATCGTCGGCAAGGACGGCGCGCTGCTCTACATGGGCGCGATCGACAGCATCCGCTCGGCCAACCCCGCCGACATTCCGCGCGCGAAAAACTATGTGACCGCGGCGCTGAACGAAATCGCCGCCGGCCGCAAGGTCAGCGAACCGGTAACGCGCCAATACGGCTGCTCGGTGAAATACGCGTATTGAGGGGCGCCGCCGCTCCCACGCTCGTCATTTCGACCGGAGCGGTTCGGAGAACCGCGGAGCGGAGAAATCTTTCCCGCACGGTGCATAGGACGCTGGTTCCGCGCCGGAAAGATATCTCCACTCCGCGAACCTGCGGTTCGCTGCGGTCGATATGACGGGATCGGGGTGAGTTGCGCCCCGGCCTACACCCGCACGCGCATGTGCAGCATGCCGCGGTTTAGGATGCTGTCGGACCAGGGCGGGTCGTCCTCCGCCAGGGCGATGTCTGGCCAGCGCCGGAGCATGAGCGGGAAGGCGATTTCCGCCTCGAGCCGGGCGAGCGGCGCGCCGAGGCAGAAATGGATGCCGTAGCCGAAGGCGAAGTTCTTCTTCGCCTCGCCGCGGCGGATATCGAAGCGGTGCGGCTCCGGGAACGCGCGCGGATCGCGGTTGCCGGCGCACATCATCAGGAACAGCCGGTCGCCCCGGGCGATATGCCGGCCGTGCCAGTCGAAATCCTCGGTCGCGACGCGGACCATGGACAGCGACGGCCCGTCGAAGCGCAGCATCTCCTCGACCGCGTTGCGCACCAGGTCGAGGTCGTCGAGATTGTTGCGAAGATCCGCCATCTGCGCCGGGTTCTCGATCAGGGCGCGCATCCCATTGGCGATGAGCTGGGTCGTCGTCTCGTGGCCGGCGAACAGCAGCAGGACGCAGCAGGCGACCAGCTCGTCGGTGGTCAGCCGGTCTTGCTCGTCGCGCGCGTCGAGCAGCCCGGTTGTCACGTCTTCGGCGCCGCTCGCCCGGTGCTCCTCCAGGAAGCGGCGGAACCAGGCCTCCATCTCGACGATGCCGTCGGATGCCATGCGGTATTTCTGCGGATCGCTGCGCGAGGTCAGGACGAATTTCGCCAGCAGGTCGGACCAGCGCTTCAGCTTGTCGACGTCCTTCTCGGGCACGCCGAGCATGTGGGCGATCACCAGGGCCGGCAGCGGATAGGCGAATTCGTGGATCAGGTCGAATTCGCGCGTGCCGGTCCGCTCGATCTCCGCATCGATATCGTCCAGCAACCGGTTGACGATACGGGCGATTTCCGGCCGCAGCGCCTCGACCGCGCGGGCCGTAAACGCGCGGTTCATCAAGCCGCGCAGGCGGGTATGGTCCGGCGGGTCGGTGAACACCGCCCACAGGTTCAGATGGTCGCCCAGCGGCTTCAGCGTGTCCTGCATCGAGGCCGGCGCGCGCGCGATGAACGGCCGGATGCGGTCCGACGACAGGCGCGGGTCGCGGAATGCCGCGCGGATGTCGTCGTAGCGCGTGACGACCCAGGCGCCGAGAATGTCCGACCGGTAGACCGGCGCTTCGGCCTGCAGCGGCGCCAGCGCCGTATAGGGATCGCGGATCGCCGCGGCCGACAGCGGATCGAAGAGGAGAGCGGGGCTTTCGGCGTCGGGCATGGGGGTTCTGCGGTTCCGGGTCGCGTGCCGGCGACCCTAGCGTCAGGCCGCGCGAATGCAAGCGGTGCCCTTCGAGACGGGGCTTCGAGACGCGGTTCTTCGAACCGCTCCTCAGCCCCTCCTCAGGATGAAGAGGTGTATTGGCCAATCGTTTCAGCTTCATCCTGAGGAGCCGAAGGCGAATGCCTGAGCCGTCCCGAAGGGCTTCATCCTGAGGAGGGCGTTGAGGAGGCCCGAAGGGCCGTCTCGAAACGCCCGTCTCGAAGGACGGCCGGGCCTGCAAACCTTTCCGTTTGCCGCGTTGACAGGGCGGGACGCGGGCGATAGCCCCACCGGAGAGCGGTACGGGACGGTGAAGGACGCGGCGATGCCGAGGCTGGACAGAAACCTGATCGGCACGGTGCTGGAGCCGGTCGTGGCCGAGGTCGAAAAGGGCGAGATTCGCCAGTTCGCCAACGCGATCGGCGCGACTGACCCGATCCACACGGACCTCGAAGCGGCGCAGGCCGCCGGCTATCCGAACCTAGTGGCCCCGCCGACCCTGGTCTTCTGCCTGGCCCAGCGCAATGCCGAGCCGACGGAAGGGATGGTGAAGCTCGGCTTCGACGTGGCGAAACTGCTGCACGGCGAGCAGCATTTCGAGTATTTCCGTCCGGTCTGCGCCGGCGACACGATCACGCTCAGCACCCGGATCGAGGATATCTACGAGAAGAAGGGCGGCCTGCTCGAATTCATGGTGCAGAAGACCGACGCCGTGAACCGGGACGGCGCCCTGTGCGCGACGATGACCGCCGTCGTCGTCCAGCGCCACGGCTAGAGGAGACGCGCGATGGACGCGGCAGCCCTGAAGGTCGGCGACGCCATTCCCGAGCTGGTCATCGACCGGGTGTCGCGGCAGACGCTGGCGCTCTATGCCGGCGCGTCGGGCGACCACAACCCGATCCATATCGACACGGACTTCACCCGCGAGGCCGGCGTCGGCGACGTGTTCGCCCACGGCATGCTGGTCATGGCCTGGCTTGGCCGGGCGCTGACCGGTTTCGTGCCGCAATCGGCCCTGCGCAGCTGGGGCGTGCGCTTTGCCTCGATCACCCAGGTCGGCGCGCGGATCCGCTGCACGGGCACGGTGACCGAGCGGTTCGAGCAGGACGGCGAGCAACGCCTGCGCCTCGACATCGCCGCCACGGACGAACACGGCGACGTCAAGCTGAAAGGCGAGGCCGTCGTCGCGGTCGGCTGACAACCGGCATCCCGTCATACCGTATTGCAACGCATCGAAGTTCGAAGGAAGGTCGTGCGTCAGTTAGAAATTCAGCGTCGGCCGGAGCCGATCCCTTATCCGTCATTTCGACCGGAGCCCCGGATTCATCCGGGGCGGAGCGGAGAAATCTTTCACCTGCGAAGCTTGGTCCCAAGCATTGTTCCGGAAAGATTTCTCCGCTACGCGGCTGCGCCGCTCCGGTCGAAATGACGGGGCAGGGCGAGGAGAGGCGCGCGTTTTCGTGCCGCCGCATACTCTGTTCCTACAAACCGACGTACGATCCAAAGGAAGGCAGGTAACCGCATGGCCAAACTCGATGGCAAGGTCGCCCTGGTCTCCGGCTCGGGGCGCGGCATCGGCAGGGCATTGGCGCTCAAGCTGGCCGGCGAGGGCGCGCGGGTCGTCGTCAACGACCTCGACCCCGATCCCGCCAACGAAACCGCGGAAGCAATCCGGGCGCTCGGCGCCGAGGCGGCGGTCTGCGCCGGCGACGTCGCCGCGGACGATTTCGCCGACCGCTTCGTCAAGACGGCGATGGACGCATGGGGCGGCATCGACATCGTCGTCAACAATGCCGGCTACACCTGGGACAGCGTCATCCAGAAGATGACCGACGAGCAGTGGGACGCGGTCATGGACGTTCACGTCAAGGCGCCGTTCCGCATCCTGCGCGCCGCCGCCGAGCCGATCCGCATCGCCGCCAAGAAGGAGGCGATGGAAGGCCGCGAGGTCATCCGCAAGGTGGTCAACATCTCGTCGATCGCCGGGCTCTACGGCAATGCCGGCCAGATCAACTATTCGGCGGGCAAGTCCGCCATGATCGGCATAACGCGGACGATGGCGAAGGAGTGGGGCCGCTACAAGGTCTGCGTCAACTGCGTCGCCTTCGGCTACATCAAGACGCGCATGACCCAGCCGATGGACAAGGACGATCCGCCGGTCCTCGACATCGGCGGCCGGGACATCCGCGTCGGCGTCCAGCCCCACATGATCCAGATGATGGAGGCGATCATCCCGATGGGCCGCGGCGGCACGCCGGAGGAGGCGGCCGACGCCGTCTACCTCTTCTGCACGCCGGAGAGCGACTATATCAGCGGCCAGGTGATCGTCGCCGGCGGCGGCCTGCTGATCTGATCCGGGCGGCGTAACCGGACTTTCGGAACGGCCCGCAGCCGGCTGAAAAACAAAGGATTTTCCTCATGGGCGACTACGTCTCCCCCTGGATGACCGAGGAGCTTTCCCTGCTCCGGGATTCGGCGGCCCGCTTCTTCGAGCGCGAATTCGTGCCCCACGAGGAGCAATGGGCGAAGGACGGGATCATGCCGCGGGAGATGTGGAACCGGGCGGGCGGCGCCGGCCTGCTGTGCGCCGGCATCCCGGAGGACTATGGCGGCGCCGGCGGCAGCTTCGCCCACGAGACGGTGATCCTGTACGAGCAGGGCAAGGCCAACGTGCGCAGCCTCGGCAACGCGGTGCACAGCGGCATCGTCGCCCACTACATCCATGCCTACGGTTCGGAGGAGCAGAAGCGCCGCTGGCTGCCGAAGATGGCGGCCGGCGAGCTGGTCGGCGCCATTGCCATGACCGAGCCGGGCACCGGCTCCGACCTCCAGGCCGTCCGGACGACCGCGCGCATGTCCGGCAACCAGTATGTCGTCAACGGCCAGAAGACCTTCATCACCAACGGCCAGCACGCCGACCTGGTGATCGTCGTCGCCAAGACCGACCCGGACGAGAAGGCGCGCGGCGTCTCGCTGATCGTCGTCGAGACCGAAGGCGCCGAGGGCTTCAGCCGCGGCCGCAACCTCGAGAAGCTCGGCCTCAAGGCCCAGGACACGTCGGAACTGTTCTTCGACGACGTCAAGGTGCCGACCGCCAATCTGCTCGGCGCCGAGGAGGGGCAGGGCTTCTTCCAGCTGATGAACCAGCTGCCCCAGGAGCGGCTGATCGTCGGCATCGGCGCCTGCGCGGCGATGGACCTCGCGATCGAGCTGACGGTCGACTATGTCAAGCAGCGCAAGGCGTTCGGCAAGCGCATCCTGGATTTCCAGAACACCCGCTTCAAGCTCGCCGAATGCAAGACCGAGGCGCATATCGCCCGGGTCTTCGTCGACAGCTGCCTGCAGCGTCATCTCGCCGGCGAGCTCGACGTCACGACCGCCGCAATGGTCAAATGGTGGTGCGCCCAGAAGCAGAACGAGGTGATCGACGAGTGCCTGCAGCTGTTCGGCGGCTACGGCTACATGGACGAATTCCCGATCTCGCGCATGTATGCCGACGCAAGGGTGCAGAAAATCTACGGCGGCACCAACGAGATCATGAAGGAACTGATCGCGCGGACGTTGTAAGCCGCCGCCCGGCGCTCCGCGGCGGGTTGCAGCCGAGACGCGGCCTCGCGTGGCCCTGCGGCACGGAAGACGTCGCATGAAGACCTATAGGGATCTCGACGGTCCGCCCGCCCTGCCGGTCATCGGCAACCTGCACCAGATCCGCCTGAACCGGCTGCACCTCACCCTTGAGCGCTGGGCCGACCGCTACGGGCCGCTCTACCGGGCGCGGCTGGGTCCCATCCGCGTGGCGGCGGTGTCGGACGCCGCTGCCGTCCGGCAGGTGCACCGCGAGCGGCCCGGAAAGTTCCGGCGCTGGCGGGCGATCGAGGCGGTGGCGGGGGAAATCGGCATGCTCGGCGTGTTCGCCGCCGAGGGCCGGGACTGGCGGCGGCATCGCGGCCTGGTCGCCGCGGGGCTCAACGCGGCGCGGGTCCGGCCGTTCTTTCCCAAGCTCGCGGTCGCCGTCGGCCGCCTGCAACGGAAATGGGAGCGCGCCGCCGATGCCGGCGAGACGACGGACCTGTGCCGCGATCTGATGCGCCTGACCGTGGATGTGACCGCGCAGCTCGCGTTCGGCATCGACTTCAACACGGTCGAGACCGAGGGGCCGGTCATCCAGCGCCATCTCGACCGGGTTTTCCCGATGGTCCATCGGCGCATCAATGCACCGCTCGCCTGGTGGCGGTATGTCCGCCTGCCGGCCGACCGTGCGCTCGACCGCGCGCTTGCCGGGCTCCGGACCGAGGTGAACGGGATCATCGGCGAGGCCCGGGAGCGCATCCGCGCGAATCCGGCGCTTCGCGACTCGCCGTCGAACTTTCTGGAGGCGATCATCGCCGCCGGCGAGGACGGCCGCGGCAGGTTTTCCGACGCCGACATTTTCGCCAATGTCTGCACCCTGCTGCTCGCGGGCGAGGACACCACCGCGCACACCATCGCCTGGACCGTGCACGGCTTCATGCAGCATCCGGAGCATTTCGCCCGCGCCCGTGCCGAGGTCGACGATGCGATCGCGCCGGCGCCGGCCGTCGAAGAGCCGGAGCAGGTCGAGCGGTTTCCGTTCCTCGACGCCGTCTGCAACGAGTCGATGCGTCTCAAGCCGGTCGCCCCGGTGAACTCGCTGGAGCCGGTCGAGGATGCGGAGATTCTGGGCCACAGGATCCCGCGCGGCACCATGGTCATGGCGCTGAACCGCCATATCGCGATGCAGGACGGCAATTTCGGCGACGGAACCCGCTTCGATCCCGAACGGTGGCTGGCGGGCGAGGCGCGGGGATGCCCGCACGATACCGACGCCTTCATTCCGTTCGGCTCCGGGCCGCGTTTCTGTCCGGGCCGCAGTCTCGCCCTGCTCCAGATCCGCACCGTGCTCGCGATGTTCTGCCGCAATTTCGACGTCGAGCCCGCGTTCCCGGCGCGTCCGATCGAGGAAAAGCACGCCTTCACCATGATGCCCGAAAACCTGCTCGTCAGGCTCAGCCGCCGCGCGTCGTGACAATCGCATTCTCCTTTAATTCGGGATTGTCCATTCGGGGTTTTTCGCCCTCGCCCGTCATATCGACCGGAGCAGTCCGAAGGACTGCGGAGCGGAGATATCTTTTCTGCACAGTGCGAGGACCAAAGCACTGTAGCGGAAAGATTTCTCCACTCCCTTCGGTCGGTCGAAATGACGGGGAGGAATCGGCTTGGCCGTTCCGGTCGAAATGACAGGTGGGGCGTGGCCGTCTCGAAACCCTCAATGGAAATCCCGCGACGGGTACATCCGTTTGTGCAGGCGGTCGCGGCGGGGGTCGCGCTTCGGGTCGCGCGGATCGCGGGCCTCGCGGGCGATTTCGTCGGCGCGGGCCAGCGCGTTTTCGAAGGCCGGGTCGAAAGTGGCATCGAGCCGGCCCAGCCCGTCGAGCCGGACGGACAGGTCCTCCAGCCGGCGCGCGACGATGTGGATGACGAGGCCCTCCTTCTGGACCTCGCCCGCGACCCGGACCAGCCGGGCGCCCATCACGACCGGCCGGTAGCGCTCCAGCGCATGGGGCCAGACGATGACGTTGGCCGCACCCGTCTCGTCCTCCAGGGTCATGAACACGACGCCCTTGGCCGTGCCCGGCCGCTGGCGGATCAGCACCAGGCCGGCGACCTCGACCCGCTGGCCGTTGCGGCAGCCGGGCAGGTCGCCGTGCCGCGTCGCCCGGTCGAACGGCGCCTCGCCGCGCAGCAGGGCGAGCGGATGCGCCCGCAGGGTCATGCGCACGCTGGCGTAGTCGTCCACCACCTGCTCGCCCAGCGTCATCGCCGGCAGCGCGGCCGGCGGATCGCCGGGCTGCTCGTCCTCGTCCATCGCCGCGAACAGGGGCAGTGCGGCCGGCCGGAAGCGCCGCACCGCCCATAAGGCCCGCCGCCGGTCGAGCCCGAGCGAGCCGAAGGCGTCGGCCCGGGCCAGCCGCTCCAGCACCGCCGCCGGCAGGCCGGCGCGGCGCCACAGGGTCCACGGGTCCGGATAGCCGTTGCCGCGCGCCGTGACCAAGCGCTCCATCGCCTCCTCGCGCAGCCCCTTGACCTGGCGGAAGCCGAGGCGCAGGGCCATGGCGCCGTCCGCGCCGGGCTCCAGCATGTTGTCCCAGCCGCTGCGGTTGACGTCGACCGGCCGCACCTCGACGCCGTGCTCGCGGGCGTCGCGCACGATCTGGGCCGGGGCGTAGAAGCCCATCGGCTGGCTGTTCAGCAGGGCGCAGGCGAAGGCCGCCGGATAATGGCATTTGAGCCAGGCCGAGACATAGACCAGCAGGGCGAAGCTGGCGGCGTGGCTTTCCGGAAAGCCGTAGTCGCCGAAGCCCTCGATCTGCCGGAAGCAGCGCTCGGCGAAGTCGCGCTCGTAGCCGCGGGCGACCATGCCCTCGACCATCTTGGTGCGGAAGCCGTGGATCTTGCCGGTCTTGCGGAAGGTCGCCATGGCGCGGCGCAACTGGTCGGCCTCGGACGGGGTAAACCCGGCGGCGACGATGGCGACTTTCATCGCCTGTTCCTGGAACAGCGGCACGCCCAGCGTCTTGCCCAGCACGTCTTCCAGCTCCCTGGACGGGAATTCGACTCTCTCCTCGCCGTTGCGCCGGCGCAGATAGGGATGGACCATGTCGCCCTGGATCGGGCCGGGCCGGACGATCGCGACCTCGATCACCAGGTCGTAGAAATCCCGCGGCTTGAGGCGCGGCAGCATGGACATCTGGGCCCGGCTCTCGATCTGGAACACGCCCAGCGTGTCGGCCTTGCAGATCATGTCGTAGACCGCGGAATCGTCGGCCGGCACGGTGGCGAGGTCGTGGCGCCGGCCGTAGTGCCGGGCCAGCAGGTCGAAGCCCTTGCGGATGCAGGTCAGCATGCCGAGGGACAGCACGTCGATCTTGAGGATGCCGAGCGTATCGAGATCGTCCTTGTCCCACTCGACGACCGTGCGGTCCTCCATCGCCGCATTCTCGATCGGCGCCAGCGCGTGCAGCGGCCCGTCGGTGATGACGAAGCCGCCGGTGTGCTGGGACAGGTGGCGCGGGAAGCCGACCAGTTCGAGCGCCAGTAGCAGGGCGCGGCGCAGGGTGGGATCGGCCGGGTCGAGCCCGGTCTGCCGGATATATTCGGGCTTGAGGCCGTCGTCGCTCCAGCCCCAGACCGTGCGGGCCAGGATGTCGACCGTATCCTCCGACAGGCCGAGCGCCTTGCCGACCTCGCGGATCGCGCTGCGCGGCCGGTAGGAGACGACGGTCGCGGTCAGCCCGGCGCGGTGGCGGCCGTATTTGCCATAAATATACTGGATGACCTCCTCGCGCCGCTCATGCTCGAAATCGACGTCGATATCCGGCGGCTCGTTGCGCTCGGCCGAGACGAAGCGCTCGAACAGCAGGTCGACCTTGCCGGGGTCGACCGCGGTGATGCCGAGGCAGTAGCAGACCGCGGAATTGGCCGCCGAGCCGCGGCCCTGGCACAGGATCTTCCGCCCGCGGGCGAAGCGCACGATATCGTGCACCGTCAGGAAATAGGGCGCGTAGCCGAGCTGGCCGATCAGCGCCAGTTCGTGCTCCAGGGCCGCCCGGACCCGATCCGGGACGCGGCGGCCGTAGCGTTCGGCCGCGCCGCGCCATGTCAGCCGTTCCAGTTCTTGTTGAGGGGTCCTTCCTTCGGGAATCGGATCGACCGGGTAGACATATTTTAATTGATCGAGCGAAAACGATATTTTCTCAACGATTTCAGACTGTTGGTGGATAGCATACGGGTACGTATGGAACAGGTTCGCCATCTCCTGCGGGGGTTTGAGATGGCGTTCGGCATTGTCGAACAGGCGGAAGCCGGCTTCGTCCAGGGTGCAGTGTTCGCGGATGCAGGTCAGCACGTCCTGGAGCGGCCTGCGCGCCGGGACGTGGTAGTGGATGTCGTTGGTCGCCACCAGCGGCACCCCGGCCGCCGCCGCCAGCCCGGCCAGCCGGTCGAGCCGCCTGGCGTCGTCGCCGCGATACAGGCAGCTCGCCGCAAGCCAGGTATTGCCCTGAAAAAGACCGGAGATGCGCTTGAGAATAAAGGGAAAACCGTCGCCGCCGGCGGCGCGGTCCGGCGGGTCGCATTCCGGAATCCCGTCGGGCGGCAGCACCACGATGCACTGGCTCCCGGCAAGGTCCGGCAGGTCGGCGAGCCGGAGATGGCAGTCGCCCTTCTCCGCCCGGCGCTTGCCCAGGGTGAGCAGGCCGGAGAGGCGGGCGTAGGCGGGCTTGTCCTGCGGGAAGCACAGCAGGCTGATGCCGTCCTGCAGGTCGAGGCGGGCGCCGACCAGCAGCGTGAGTCCGGCCCGTTTGGCCGCGCTGTGGGCCCGGACGACGCCGGCCAGCGTGTTGCGGTCGGCGATGCCGATCGCGCGGTAGCCCAGCTCCGCCGCCCGCATCACCAGCTCCTCCGGGTGCGAACCGCCGCGCAGGAAGCTGAAATTCGTCGTCACCTGCAATTCGGCATAGGCCGGGACGGGGCCCGGGCCGGGGCGGCTGTCAAAGGGCATGACGTCCTCCCACCGCCGCCGGACTGTCGGGAAATGTCAGGAAATGTAAGGGAGGTGGTCGGAAGGACGGCATCAATCGCCTCTGACCGCCGCAGGGGCGCCGGCCGCTGTAGGGGAGGGTTTCAAACCCTCCCCTACGAATTCGGGGCTGCTATCGGGCCGGCTTTTGCCCCAATTGCCGGGATTATCGAAAATATATGCCCGGATACGCTGGAGATCGGCATCGGAACGGATGATCCGGTCATGGAAGCTGCGTTGCCAGACCCTGGTGCGCGGGGAATGCCGGACGGCGTTTATCCGCCGGGCGGAGAATGTCTTGAAGCCGCGCACCAGCTCGACAAGCGACGGCGCGCCGTCCCGAAGATGAACCACGCCATGAAAATGGTTCGGCATGACGGCGAATTCGTCAAGTTCGATGGCCGGGTAATGCGTCCGCAACTGTAGCCAGCATTCCTCGACAATCCCGCCGAGCCGGTTCGGTCGCCAGATGCCGTCTTCGACGCGGCCGAACAGGCATCGGTAACCATCGGTGCATGTCGTGACGAAATAGGCTCCCGGCGTCGCATAATCGTAACCGGGCAGGCGGGTCGGCCTGCGGCGCGGGAAAGGCGATGTTCCGGCATCGCCGACCGCCGCAGGGACGCCAATCGCCGTAGGGGAGGGTTTGAAACCCTCCCCTACAAAATCCGGGGAATTTGCTTTGGGTGGCGTCATCAGCAGTCCCGCTCCTCCCTCAGCAGGGTGACGCTGTCGGTCTGCTCGATATCGCGCGGCGTCATTGCGGCGATCGCATCGGCCCGCGCCCAGAATTCCTTTTTGGTCAGGGTTTGGGCGGCGTTGTTCAGGATATGGCGCACCTCGGCCTGGAGCGAGCGCCCGTTCTGGCGGGCTTGGTGTTTCAGCCGTTCGACGGTTTTGTCGTCCAGGTTGCGGATCGTCAGCGTGGCCATCGTCGTTTCCTCAAAAAGTCTAGTCAAATCCGGCAGTAAGTAGCTTCATTTCAACCCGTTTTCACCCCATCAGCCCGTGGACCGACCATCGGTTTGCCGGGCCGGCCGCCGGGTCGCGGTACAGCCAGAGGCGGACCGGCGCGGCCCCGTCCGGAATATCGTCTGGAATACCGCCCGAAGCCTCGGCGGGGACCGCCGCGACCTGCCAGTAGTCGCGGATCGCGGTTTCGCCGTGCCACCAGCGGCCGAGGCGGCGGGCCGGGCCTTCGTCCGCGATGACCCGCCAGACCCGGCGGCGCCAGGCGAACCGGCCCGGCACGGCCTCGGCCGCCGCCTCGACCGGCTCTGGCGCTTCCAGCAGGCGCACCGGCAGGGCCGGGCCGGCCAGACGGTCCGGGCTCTGCCAGGCGGTCCAGCCGGACGCCGGATTGCCGGCCCGCAGGTCGAGCGCCGGCGCATAGCGGGTCTGGGTTTCGGGCAGGGCGGTCTCGCAGGGCAGGGCGCGCAGGACCGCCGCGCGGCCCAGCCGGTTGGCCAGCCGGTCGATCAGGGTGTCGACCTGGCTCAAATCCGCCCGGTCCTGCGGAATCGGCAGGCCGCGCCGTTTTTCGTGTAATGTCCCGACCGGACTTCGACGGCTAACCTTCTGAATTGCCTTCTGTTCCACGATGAAGGGTTCGACCGAGACGGCCCTTAGAACGACCGTTTCAATTCCCGGATCCGGGTCCAGACTTTCGAGCCGGGGCGCGAACAGGCGCGCCAGATGGGCCGGATCGCGGCTCGGGCGGCTGACCCCGATGCGCGCGCTGTCCAGCGTATCGTCGGCGCGGACGATGGCGAACTCGAGCTGCCGGGCGCCTAGGCCGGCGGCTTCCAGCCTGCGGGCGAGCGCGAGCAGCAGCCGTTCGAAGGCGGCGGTCATGCCCTCCGGCGTGCCGACCGGCTCGGCATAGTGCTGGCGCACGCTGTAGTCCGCCGGCGGCGGCAGCGGCGCGATGCTCTCCGGCGCAATGCCGAGGACCCGGTCCAGCCGCTCCAGCACGCCGGCGGCCCGGCCGGCCGGAAAGCGGTTGGCGACGGCGGCGCGGGGCAGGGCCATGAGGTCGCCGACCGTGGCGATGCCGAGGCGCGTCAGGGTCTCGGCGTCCGCGTCGCGCAGGCGCAGGGCGGCGGCGGGCAGGGGCTTCAGCCAATCGGCCTGCGCGCCTTCCGGAATGACGGGGTGCAGCGGATCGCCGTGTCGCGCCCAGGCCCGGGCGGCGCCCGGCGTATCGGCAACCGCGCAGCGAACGGTAAAACCGAAATCTTCCAATCGGTTGGCAAGGTTTCCTGAAAGCATTTCCTCGCCGCCCGCCAGATGGGCGCACCCGCTGATGTCGAGCAGCAAGGCAGTCTCGGATTGAGCGGGGGCGGGCGGATCGTCTTCCGCCGGCGCTTCCGGCGCGACCCAGGGCGTGTAGCGCGTGCACCAGCGCGCCAGGTGCAACAGCAGGCGGCTGTCGGCCGCCGGGTCGGCCTCGACCGCTTTGAGGGCGGGGCACAGGCTGCGCGCGTCCGCCAGGCTCTGGCCGGGCCGCACGCCGCTCCGGCCGGCCGGGCCGTTGACCGCCACCGCGATGCGCCGGCCGCGGTCGTGCCGGACGATCGCGACGGGCCGCACCGCCAGCGCCGGCCGCCGCCGCGCGATCCGGTCGGTCGCGAAGCAGGGCAGCCAGCAGTAGAGGATGCGCCGGCCGGCCGCCCCCGAACGGAACCGGGCACCGGTCCGGCCGTCGAACAGGTCACGCGGCATGGCAGGCTCTCCGCCGTGATGCCGGCGCCTTTAACCGGTCGAACAGCCGGTTCATGCTATTCAGGATACTGGATACAAACAGGCCGTTTGGCCCGGAACGGCCGGCCAGGTTTCCACCGGAGTCCTTGCAGACCCTGGGCTTGCGCCGGATGCCGGCGATCATGTCAAACCCCGGGAATGCTTTGCCGGGGCTGTCGATTGTATACCGGCTCCCAAGACCGAATCGGGACAAACCGACGACCGAACCGGCCGCCGGCGTCGATCCGGCCGTCTGTTTTGCGGCCGGGCGCGCCGGAAATTCCGCCGGCCAGAGGCCGACCCGGCAACCGATGGCGTGCGTGCGGGTCGCGGATCGTCCGGCGCTTTCCGCGGGCCGCCGTCGGGCCGTTTGGCCGCGGCATCGGTCTCCGCCGCGTTGGTCCAATCTTGAATGATCGTTACTTCATGGTGCGGCGGTCTGGAATCGAACAACACACCGTTATCGGCGACCCTGCCGGCCGGCCCGACGGTATCCGGAGCGCCCTGCCGAGGGCCGGATATCATGCCCCTGCCCACACCCGGTCCCGCGCCTGGTGAAGCGCGCCTGCTGCCGCCGGCTCGAACGCCTGTTGCCGCCGGTTCCAGACAACCGGCCAGCGGCCGGGCCGCCCGCCCCGGCAGCGGTGCAGATGCACCGTCCAGGCCGGGTCGCCGGTCTGCGCCCCGAAACCGGTCGAGGGATCGGCCGGGTCGGACAGCCGGGCAGCCGCGGCCCAGCGGGTAACGGCGGCCGAGGGCGCCAGGGCGCCGCCTTTGCCTATCCTGTGTTCCGTTGCCTTTTTCGCCCGATGCAGGGACCCGTACAGGGGCCGGTGCAGGAACAGGGGCACGCCGCCCCGGCCGGCGGCGAGTTGCAGGCGGCGGGTCGCCGAAAAGTCCGGCGCCCCGACATCGCCGGCGACGGCGGCGAGCGCCGGGCAGCGCAGTCCGTCCTCCATCGCCCACAGCACCTCTTCCCCGCTGCGGCAGCGCACGAACAGGAAATCCGCCGGATCGCAGCCATAGACCGGCAGGGCCGGGGCGAACAGGTCGCGCCGGCAGCTGACCCACAGGACCGGCCCGGCATGGCCGGCGGCCTTCTGCCGCCCGATCAGCGCCAGCAGGAAGGCCGTCGGCGCGCCGTCCCCCGGATCGCCGCACAGGATCTCGTGCACCGCGCCGCGCGGCAGCCCGCCCCAGGGCAGCGCCGCATCGATCGCCGGCAGGCCGAGCGGGACGATTTCGCCCGGGGCGGCGGGCAGGGCGGCCGTATCCCCGCCCGCTGCGCCGCTGCCCGGCGCGGCCGGCGCCGGACAACCCTGTTCCAGCCGGCGGATCCGGTCGCGCAGCCGGTGCAGCGTGGCGGCGGTCGACATCGGCGGCGGTTTCCTTTTCGCAAGAACGAACACGTACATTTATAGAACAATACGAGAATAAATAATGCAAGTCGACTCGAAAGCCGGTCGTGTCTCAGTTTGATTTTTCGTGTCGGCCGGCGTCGATCCCCTGTCCCGTCATTTCGACCGGAGCCCCGGATTCATCCGGGGCGGAGCGGAGAATTCTTTCACCTGCTGTGCTTGGTCAAAAGCACTGTTCCGGAAAGATTTCTCCACTTCGCGGCTGCGCCGCTCCGGTCGAAATGACGGGGAGGAACAGGTTCGGTCCGGCGCGACCGAGAGGGTCCAAGTGTGTTCCTCGCGCAAACGGCATTGCCTCCCGCGGGGCTTGCCGCCGCCGGGCTGCCGGCGTAACACGGCCGGCGCACACGACCGCCCGATCTTCCGACCGCCCCGGCCGCAAAACCGACCGCCCCCGACCGCTCATGAACCAGCCCGTCATCCTGCCGTTCCGCGGCGTCGAACCGGACATCGCGGACACCGCCTTCATCGCGCCGAACGCCGCGATCATCGGCGACGTGCGGATCGGGCCGGGCAGCAGCGTCTGGTACGGCTGCACGGTGCGCGGCGACGTCAACAGGGTGCGGATCGGCCGCGGCAGCAACCTGCAGGACAACAGCACGATCCATGTCGACAGCAAAAAATACCCGACCATCGTCGGCGACGAGGTGCTGATCGGCCACCAGTGCCTGCTCCACGGCTGCACCATCGGCGACCGTGCCACCATCGGGATGCAGAGCTGCCTGATGGACGGCGTCACGGTCGAGCCGGGCGCGATGGTCGCCGCCGGCTCCCTGGTCACGCCGGGCAAGGTGATTCCGGCCGGCCAGCTCTGGTCCGGCCGGCCGGCGAAATTCATGCGCGAGCTGGACGAGGACACCCTGGAGGCGCTGCGCGAAGGCGCGCGCCACTACGCGCGTCTGGCGCAGGAACACAGGGTGATCAAGGCTGACGGAAAGGACTTGCGATGACGCTCCCGACTCCCGATTTCTCCCGCCTCGCGCCGGCCGCCGGCTACCGCCTCGCCATCACCGGCGGCTGCGGCGGCATCGGCAAGCGGCTGACCGAGGTGGCGGTCGCCGAAGGGCTCAAGGTCGCGGTCATCGACCTCCCGGGCTCGCTGGAGCGCCATACGCCGCCCGCGGGGGTCGAGACGCTGCCCTACGACGCGCGGGACAACGACGGCGCCGACCGGGCGTTCGAGGCCCTGGCCGGTATCTGGGGCGGCGCGCTCGACGGGCTGGTCCATCTGCCGGGCTACATGTCGCCGCCCAAGCCGGTCGAGGACATGACGGCGGCCGAGATCGACGAGGCGCTGTCGGTCAACCTCCGCTCGGCCTTCCTGGCGGTCAGGGCGGCGCTGCCGATGCTGCGCAAGGGGGCGGGCGAGACCGGCAACGCCTCGGGCATGGTGTTCGCCGCCTCGGGTCTGGCGACCCTGGTGGAGAAGACCACCGGCACCTATTCGGCGGCCAAGGCGGGCATCATCGCGCTTGCCAAGGGGCTGGCGAAGGAGAATGCGCCGGAGGTGCGGGCCAACTGCATCGCGCCGGGCGCGGTCGATACCGCCTTCCTGCGCGGCGGCACCGGGCGCGGCGGCGACGTGACGCCGAAGAACGAGCAGGATTTTCCGGCCGGCATGGACAACTCGGCCATGCTGGCGACGATTCCGCTCGGCCGGATCGCGGTGACCGACGATATCGTCGGGCCGGTCCTGTTCCTGCTGTCGGAAAAGGCCCGCTTCATGACCGGCCAGACCCTCTACATCAACGGCGGCCGGCTGATGGTGTGAGCGGGGCGGGGCCGCTGCACCCCGCCGGTCAGCGGTTCTCGAGCAGTTCAATCTCGATGAAGGCGAACTCGTAGTCGTTGGCGTTGATCACGTCGTGGGCGACGCCGCGCGGCCGGTTGTAGGGCTTGCCGACCTCGAGTTCGGAGTCGCGCGTGCCGTCGGGCTCGACCAGGCGCAGGGTTCCGGTGGTGATCGGCACGACGACGTAATCGTGTTCGTGGACGTGGTAGCCGGTCGCCGCGCCGGGGGCGAAGCGCCACTCGGTCACGCGGACCCGCTCGTCCTCGATCATCACGGTCGGCACCGCTTTCAGTTCGCTCATGGTCTCCTCCGGTCGGGGTTTGCTCGCGCCCTAATCCGTTGCGCGGACCTTGACGTAGCGGCCGGGCGCCGGCTCGATGATGGCGAGATCGCCGTCTCCCGGCTGGCGCGCGTCGACCTTGCCGCCGGTCTTGCGGGAAATCCAGCGCTGCCATTCCGGCCACCAGGAGCCTTCATGCTGCTTCGCGCCGGCGAACCATTTTTCGGGGTCCGCCGGGTGCTTCGGATTGGTCCAGTAGCCGTATTTTTCCGAGCCTTCCGGGTTGACCACACCGGCGATGTGGCCCGAGCCGCTGAGGCAGAACTTCACCGGCCCGCCATAGAGCTGCGTGCCCGAATAGGTCGCCTTCCAGGGCGCGATATGATCGTCCTTCGTCGACAGGATGAAGGTCGGCGCCTCGACCGCGCCGAGGTCGATCGGCGTGCCCAGCAGGTCGATGGCGCCCGGTTCGACCATAAGGTTCCGCTGGTACATGTTGCGCAGGTAGAACATGTGCATGGCCGCCGGCATGCGCGTGGCGTCGGAATTCCAGTACAGCAGGTCGAAGGGGAAGGGGTCCTTGCCGAGCAGGTAGTTGTTGATGACGAAGGACCAGATCAGGTCGTTGGCGCGCAGCATGTTGAAGGTGTTCGCCATCTCCTTGCCTTCGAGATAGCCGCGCTTGGCCATGCGCTGCTCCAGGCCCTTCAGCTGCTCCTCGTCGATGAAGACGCACAGGTCGCCGGCATTTTTGAAATCGACCAGGGTGGTGAAATAGGTCACGCTCTTCACCCGGCCGGCCCGGCCGCTGTTCGCCAGATGGGCCATCGTGCAGGCGGTCAGCGTGCCGCCCAGGCAATAGCCGATCATGTTGAGCTGCTTTTCGCCGGTCGCCCGCTCGATGGCGTCCATCGCGGCCAGCGGGCCCTCGGCGAGATAGTCCTCGAAGGTCTTGTCCGCGAGCTTCGAATCCGGATTGACCCAGGAAATCACGAAGACCGTGTGGCCCTTCGAGACCGCCCAGCGGATGAAGGAATTCGAATCGCGCAGGTCGAGGATGTAGAACTTGTTGATCCACGGCGGGACGATCAGCAGCGGCGCCCTGTACGCTTTTTCGGTCAACGGGGCGTACTGGATGAGCTGCATCAGGTCGTTCTCGAACACGACCGAACCCCTGGAGGCGGCGACGTTCTCGCCGACCTCGAACTTGGTGTCGTCGGTCATGCGGATGGCGAGCCGGCCCTTGCCGCGCTCCAGGTCGGTCAGCAGGTTGTTCAGTCCGTTGACCAGGTTCTCGCCCTTCGATTCGACGGTTGCGCGCAGGACTTCGGGGTTGGTCGCCGCGAAGTTGGTCGGCGCCATCGCGTCGATCCACTGATTGGTGAAGAATTCCACCTTGTGGGCGGTGTGGTCGTCCAGGCCCTCGGTCTCGGCGACCGATTTCTGGATGTGCCGCGACGCCAGCAGGTAGGATTGCTTGATGAATTCGAAGGCCGCGTTGTCGGTCCATGCCGCGTCCTTGAAGCGCCGGTCTCCGGCCTCGGGCGCGATGTTCGGCTTGGCCGCCGAGCTATCCGCCGCGGCGCCCGTCATGCGCCGCGCCGCATCGGTCCACAGCTCGGCATAGTCCGACCAGAACCGGGTCTGCATCTCCCACAGCCGGGCGGGATCGGCCATCATGTGCCGGGTCAGCTCGAAGAATGCGCCGCCGACCTTGAGCGGATCCGGGTCCTGCAGGCCGTCCTCCTTCTGCGACGCCAGAAAATCCTCGACGATCTTCTGGCTGCGCTCGGCGATGGAGGCGAACTGCTCGGCGGCGGCAGCCATGTCGGGCGGTGCGGCGTCGGTACGCGGTTCGGTCATGGCGCAAATCCTTATCCGTCCCCAAATTCATTTTTCCCGGGGCGAACGAGGCCCTTCATGCGGGTGCGCGGCCCGGCCGGGCCGATCGCGATCCCGTGCCGGCGGGTCCGGGAAGCGGGCGATTCCGGTTAGGTATACTGCGGAATTTCTCCGGCAGGATGACCGGATGTCCGCCGGGCGGCGACGGGTTGACGCACAGCGCGGCGCGCCGGCCGAATACTCTGGCCGTTGGCTTGCAGCGGGCAGGATATGCTACCAGTTCTGTGTCGCACGGCCGGCGCGCGGTTCGCCCGGCGGCCGGCATACGGAGCTTCGATCATGATTGTCGCCGAGCCGAAAATGTCCGTCCCGCGCAGAATGAGACTGGCCGCCCTGGCAACCGTCCTGGCCGCCGCCCTGACCGCTTTGGGCGCCTGCGCGAGCCCGGAAAAGGGCGAGTCTCCCGGCGCCGACAAGCCGTTCCCGAAACTGGCGACGGTTCCCGACAAGCCCGAGGGGGAAACCCGGCGCCAGCGCATGCAGATCCAGGAGGGCCTGTTCGCCGACCGGCGCAACGCCCGCTACCTGGAAGGTGGCGGGCCCCGGGCCGGCTATGGCGGGGCGCCGGACAAGGTGACCGACAGCGATGTGCGCGCCGAGATCTTCCGGCCCGGCAGCGCGAGGGAGGAGGCAAAGGTCAGGACCGTCGACGGCGTCCGGCTCGTGCGCTCCGGCTTCATCGCCGCGGTCGCGTTCCGCGGCAAGGGCACCGGGCTGCCGCCGGGCAGCGGCCGCAAGATCGTGCGCATCGCGCAGGTCCAGAATCTGCTGAACAGCACGCTGACCCTGATCGGCCGGGCCGGCAGGGGCGAATCCGCGGCGACGGCGCTCGCTCGGGCGCAGGCCGTCAAGACCGGCCTGACGACCGTGGGCGTGCCGGCGAACAAGATCCGCGTCCGCAGGGGCAAGGGGACGGCCTCGCGGGTCGATATCTACATGTCCGGCGGACGGGCGCCCAGGCAGTAGCCCGCTTTCCGCGCCGCAACGGGACCGCCGGCCGGTGACGCCCGCCGAACCCTTCTACCGCCTCAAGCGCCTGCCGCCCTACCTGTTCGCCGAGGTCAACGCGATGAAGCACCGGGCGCGGGCGGCCGGCGAGGACATCATCGACTTCGGCATGGGCAACCCGGACAGCGCGACGCCGGCCCACATCGTCGACAAGCTGGTCGAGACCGTCCGCAATCCGCGGACCCACCGCTATTCGACCTCGCGCGGCATTCCCGGGCTGCGCCGGGCGGTCGCCGCCTACTACGAGCGGCGCCACAACGTGACAGTCGATCCGGAGCGGGAGGTCGTCGTCAACCTCGGCTCCAAGGAGGGCTTCGTCAATCTGGCCCAGGCCATCGTCGCGCCGGGCGACATGATTATCGCGCCGAACCCGACCTACCCGATCCACAGCTATGCCTTCATCATCGCCGGCGCCTCGATCCGCCATCTGCCGCTGACTCCGGCGCACGATTATCTCCGCGAGCTGGACCGGGCGGTGCGCCACTCGGTGCCGCCGCCGACCGCCCTGATCCTGAACTTCCCGTCGAACCCGACGGCCCAGGTCGTCGATCTCGATTTCTACCGGGAGGTCGTCGATTTCTGCCGCCGCAACGACCTGCTCATCGTTTCCGACCTCGCCTATGCGGAAATCTATTTCGACGGCGAACCGCCGCCCTCCATCCTGGAAGTGCCCGGCGCCCGGGATATCGCCATCGAGTTCCAGTCGCTCAGCAAGACCTATTCCATGCCGGGCTGGCGGCTCGGCTTCGCCGTCGGCAACGAACGGCTGGTCCAGGCGCTCGCCCATGTGAAATCCTACGTCGATTACGGCGCCTTCACGCCGATCCAGGTTGCGGCCACGGCGGCGCTGAACGGCCCGCAGGATTGCGTGGCCGAGTTCCGGGAACTGTACCGGCGGCGGCGCGACGTTCTGGTCGAAGGGCTGGCGGCGGCCGGGTGGGACGTCCCGAGCCCGCCGGCCACCATGTTCGCCTGGGTGCCGCTGCCGCCGCGCTTTGCGAACATGGGGTCGATGGAATTTGCCAAACTGCTGCTCGGCGAGGCAAAAGTCGCGGTATCGCCGGGCATCGGATTCGGCGAGTATGGCGAGGGCCATCTCCGGGTCGCGCTGGTCGAGAACACGCAGCGCATCCGGCAGGCGGTCCGCAACATCAAGGCATTCCTTTCCGGCGATGCGGCCGGCGCCTGACCGGCCGCGCGTTCCGGGTGGCGTTCCTCCGGGCGGGGTGAAGTGAGCGACGAGATCAGACTTGCCGTGGCCGGCCTCGGAACGGTCGGCGCCGGCGTGGTGGACCTCCTGCAGCGCAACGGCGACCTGATCGCCGCCCGGGCCGGCCGCCGGCTGACCGTCGCGGCGGTCTGCGCGCGCGACCGGGCGAAGGACCGCGGCGTCGATCTCGCTGGCGCAACCTGGTACGACGATCCGGTCGCCCTGGCCGGGGCCGGCGGCCACGAGGTCTTCGTCGAGCTGATCGGCGGCGCCGACGGGCCGGCGAAATCCGCCGTCGAAGCCGCGCTCGCCGCCGGCAAGCACGTCGTCACCGCCAACAAGGCGCTGATCGCCGAACACGGCGCGGCGCTCGCCGCGCAGGCCGATTCCGCCGGGGTCGCCCTGTCGTTCGAGGCCGGCGTCGCCGGCGGCATCCCGATCGTCAAGGCGATGCGAGAAGGCCTGGCCGGCAACCGGATCGGCCGGGTCGTCGGCATTCTGAACGGCACCTGCAACTATATCCTCACCGACATGCGCCGCAGCGGCCGCCCGTTCGAAGAGGTTCTCGAAGAGGCGCAACAGCTCGGTTATGCCGAGGCCGATCCCAGCTTCGATGTCGACGGGATCGACGCCGCCCACAAGCTCGCCATCCTGACCAGCCTGGCGTTCGGCGTGACCGTCGATTTCGCCGGCGTCTCGATCGCCGGCATCCGCAAGGTCCGGCCGGTCGATATCGCCTTCGCCGGGGAACTCGACTACCGCATCAAACTGCTCGGCATCGGCGCCCTGACGGACTCCGGGATTGAGCAGTGCGTCGAACCCTGCATGGTCCGGCGCACCTCGCCGCTCGGCGCGGTCGACGGGGTCTACAACGCCGTCACGGTGCAGTCGGACGCTGCGGAGGATACGACCTACGAGGGCCGGGGCGCCGGCGCCGGGCCGACCGCCTCGGCCGTCGTCGCCGATATCGTCGACATCGCGCGCGGCCGGGCGCTGCCGGCCTTCGGCATTCCGGCCGCGGCGCTGAAACCGCTGCGGCGGGCCGATCCCGAAGCCAGGCGCGGCGCCTTCTATGTCCGGCTGATCGTGCGCGACCGGCCGGGCGTGATGGCCGATATCGCGGCCGCCCTGCGCGACGAGCAGGTGTCGCTGGAAAACGTCTTCCAGCGCGGCCGGGCGCCGGACGATGCGGTGCCGGTCGTGCTGACGACCCACGAGGGCGGCGAGGCGGCGCTGAAGCGGGCGCTGGTCCGGATCGGCGGGCTGGAGACGGTCCTGGAGGAGCCCTGCCTGATCCGCATTGAGGACTCCTGAGAGACGGCAAGGGGAACGCTGGGGAATGGCTGAAGGAGACGTGCTGGAGCGCAATCTGGCGCTCGAAGCGGTCCGGGTGACCGAGGCGGCAGCGCTGGCGGCCTCGCGCCTGATGGGGCGCGGCGACGAGAAGGCCGCCGACCAGGCCGCGGTCGACGCGATGCGCAAGGCGCTGAACGTGCTGTCGATCGACGGCACCGTCGTGATCGGCGAGGGCGAGCGCGACGAGGCGCCGATGCTGTTTATCGGCGAGAGGGTCGGGGCCGGCGGCCCCAAGGTCGATATCGCGCTCGACCCGCTCGAAGGCACGACGATCACCGCGAAGGGCACGGAGAACGCGCTGGCCGTCATCGCCATGGCGCAGGAGGGCGGCTTCCTCCACGCGCCGGACGTTTACATGGACAAGATCGCGGTCGGCGGCGGCCTGCCCGATGGGCTGGTCGATATCGACGCCGAACCGGCCGCCAACCTGCAGGCGCTCGCCGAAGCCAAGGGCGTCACGGTGCAGGATCTCGTCGCCTGCATCCTCGACCGACCGCGCCATGCCGAACTGATTGCGAAGGTCCGGGAGGCCGGCGCGCGCATCAAACTGATCTCCGACGGCGACGTGAGCGGCGTCATCGCCACCTCGAAGCCGGACAGCGGCACAGACATCTATCTCGGCACCGGCGGCGCGCCCGAGGGCGTTCTGGCGGCGTCGGCGCTGCGCTGCATCGGCGGCCAGATGCAGGGGCGGCTGCTGTTTCGCAACGACGACGAGCGCCGGCGCGGGCGCCAGGCCGGGATAGAGGACCAGAACCGGGTCTACGGTCTGGACGACATGGCGCACGGCGACGTCATGTTCGCCGCCACGGGTGTCACCGATGGCTCCATGGTGCGCGGCGTGCGCCGCTGGGGCACCGGCGCGGCGACCCATTCGATCGTCATGCGCTCGAAGTCCGGCACCGTCCGGACCATCGAGGCGACCCACAACTTCCAGCGCAAGGCGGCACCCGATCTGTAGACCCGAAGACGAAATCGCCGTCCATGCCTGACAGCGCCCCGCAACCGGCGGTCCTGCCCGCGCTTCTGGGAGTCGAACGGTCGCTCGGCGGCCGGCGCTGGCAGCCGCGCACCTCCGGCGCGCCGGAAGCCGACGAACGCCTGGGGATGGCACTGGCACAGCGTCTCGATCTCCCGGACATCGTCGGCCGCCTGCTGGCGAACCGCGGCGTGACGCCGGAGACGGCGGAGGACTTTCTCGAGCCGAGCCTGAAGGCCGCATTGCCGGACCCGTCGCATCTCCGGGACATGGACGCCGCGGTCGAGCGGATCGTTGCCGCCCTGGAAAACAGGGAGCCGACGGCCGTGTTCGGCGACTACGATGTCGACGGAGCGACCTCGGCGGCGCTCCTGCACCGGTATTTCGCCGAACTCGGTACACCGCTGCGCCTTTATGTGCCGGACCGGATTGCCGAGGGCTACGGCCCCAACGCCGACGCCCTGCTGCGCCTGCAGGAAGAGGGCATCCGGCTGGTCCTGACGGTCGATTGCGGAATTTCGGCGCACGAGCCGCTGGCCGCGGCGCAGTCCGCCGAGCTCGACGTCGTCGTGCTCGATCATCATGTCGCCGAGCCGGCGCTGCCGCCGGCGGTCGCGGTCGTCAACCCGAACCGGCTGGACGAGGACAGCCCGCACACGGCGCTCGCCGCGGTCGGCGTGACCTTCCTGCTGCTGGTCGCGCTCAACCGCGCGCTGCGCGAACGCGGCCGGTTCGAGGGGCAGCCGGAACCCGACCTGATCGGGCTGCTCGATCTGGTCGCGCTCGGGACGGTCTGCGATGTCGTGCCGCTGCGGGGCCTGAACCGGGTGCTGGTCGCGCAGGGGCTGAAGGTCATGGCCCGGCGGCGCAACCTCGGATTGCGGGCCCTGGCCGACGTGGCGCGGATGGCGAGCGCGCCCGGCGCCTATCACGCCGGTTTCCTGCTCGGGCCCCGGGTCAACGCCGGCGGCAGGGTCGGGCGGGCCGATCTTGGCGCCCGGCTGCTGACCACCGACGATCCGGCCGAGGCCCGGCGGCTCGCCGAAGAGCTCGACAGGTTCAACACCGAGCGGAGGGATATCGAAAAGGCCGTGCTCGCTGCGGCGCTGGGCGACGCCGAGGCGCAGGCGGCCGAAGGGCAGCCCCTCGTCCTGGTCGCGGGCGAGGGCTGGCATCCCGGCGTGATCGGCATCGTGGCGTCGCGGATCGTCGAGCGGACCAACCGGCCGGCCTGCGTCGTCGGGCTGGACGGCGCGGCCGGCAAGGGCTCCTGCCGCTCGATCGCCGGGGTCGACCTTGGCGCCGCCGTGATCGCCGCGCGCCAGGCCGGCCTGCTGGTGAACGGCGGCGGCCACCGGATGGCGGCCGGCCTCACCGTCGAAGCGGGCAAGGTCGAGGCGCTGCACGGCTTCTTGTGCGAACGTGTCGAGCGCGCGGTGGCGACGGCCGGCGCTGTGCGCACGCTGGGGATCGACGCGGTGCTGACGCCGTCCGCGGCCACCCGCGCGCTCCAGGAGCAGATCGACCGGGTCGGGCCGTTCGGCGCGGGCAATCCGGAGCCCCGCTTCGCGCTTTCCGGCGCGCGGATCGCCAAGGCCGATGTCGTCGGCGACAACCACGTCCGCTGTTTCCTCGCGGACGCGCAGGGCGGGCGGCTCAAGGCCATCGCCTTCCGCAGCCTCGGCGAGCCGCTCGGCGACGCCCTGCTCAAGGCGGGCGGCGGCGCGCTTCACCTCGCCGGCAAGCTGCGCGCCGACGACTGGAAGGGCCGCGAGGACGTCCAGTTTCTGATCGACGACGGGGCTGTCATTGCAGGGTGACGCCGGCGCGGCGCTTGCGCCATCCCCGATGCGGCCGGGATAGACACCGTACGCCCGTAGCCATATATATGGGTTCCCATATCCCGGATAACGGGAGTACGGTATGAAAACCACGGTGGAAATTTCCGACGGTCTCGCCGAAGAGGTGAAGGCCTACATGGCGCAGGAGGGCGTCACCTTCCGTTCGCTCGTCGAACGGGGCCTGATCGAGGTGCTGCGCGCCGGGCAGGCGCCGGCACCGTTTACCCTGCGCGACGCCAGCGTCGGCGGCCGGGGCTTGCAGGCTGCGTTTCGCGAGGCCGGCCAAGACCGGATTTGGGACCGGATCCGCGACGCCGCCTATGCCGGGCGGGGAAGTTGATCGCGGTCGACACCAATATCCTGGTCTACGCCCACCGCGCCGACTCGGACCGGCACGGGCCCGCGCGGGCCTGCCTCCGGCGGCTTGCGGAAGGGCGCGCGCCTTGGGGGCTGCCCTGGCCCTGCGTGCACGAGTTCATCGCCGTCGCCTCCCATCCGGCGATCTACGACCCGCCCTCCACGATCACGCAGGCGTTGGACCAGGTCGAGGTCTGGCTCGCTTCCCCGGCTGTCCGTCTGCTTGCGGAAACCAGCGCGCACTGGACGGTATTGAAGGCGCAGCTTCTGGCGGGACGGGTCCGCGGCCCGGCGGTGCACGATGCGCGGATTGCTGCGCTTTGCCTCGCCCACGGAGTATCGGAGCTCTGGACCGCTGACCGGGACTTCGGCCGTTTTCCCGGCCTCGCCACTCGCAACCCGCTGGTCGATTGACGCCGCCTACCGCCGGTCCTGAAACCGTGGCGCTTTCACGGCGCCTTCGAATTCGCGGGCCAGCGTGCCGAGGTCGAGCTGGACCAGTTCGGGGCGCAGTTCGAAGACGGTGCGGATCTTCTCGGACAGTTGGGCCGCCAATGCGTCGGCGTCCGCCTCCTTCCGGGCCTCGTAGGACACGCGCAGCACGTCGAGCGCGTCCGGGCCGGCCAGCGCCTCGCACTTGAAGTCCTGCACGCCCGCCATGGCGAACATGAAATCCTCGAAGTCCCCGTGCGTGATGTTGATGCCGCGGACCTTGAAGAAGCCGGCCGTGCGGTGGGCGTGCTTGAGGCGCGGGAAGACGCTGTAGCCGTCGCCTTCCGCTTCAATCGAGCGCCAGACCACGAGGTCGCCGGAATTCCAGCGGATGAAGGGCGTGGCGTTGACGTTCCACAGGGCCGTGGAGACCAGCACGCCTTCCTCGCCGGGGCCGACCGGCTCATGGCTCTCCGGGTCCAGCACTTCGAGGTGGAACATGTCGGTCCACATGCGGAAGCCGTCGTGCAGCTCGTCTTCCGCGCCCATCATGCACATCTCGGTCATGCCGAAGCCGTCGTAGACGGTGGCGCCCCACATGCTCTCGATCTTGGCCCGCTTGGCGGCGGAAAGCGGCTCGGCGCAGCACAGGATTTTCTCTACGGAGGAGTTCTTCAGGTCGAAGCCCGCGGCCTCGGCGAGATTCGCCAGATGGAGCGCATAGCCGGGCATGCCCATCCAGACCGTCGGCCGCATCTGGTCGATCAGCTCGACCTGGACCGCCGAGGGCGTGTTGGCGCCGGCGCCGGCCCAGTTCACCCCGACGCCCATCTGCTGGCAGACCCGGGCGCTGACATGGCCGACCGGATGGATGCCGAGCGGGTAGGAGATGTGCGCCGTGTCGCCCGCGCGGACACCGGCGAGATGGATGCCGCGCCGGAAGCCCTCGAACATGAACTCCATGTCCCGGAAGGTGCGCGGATAGAACAGCGGCTTGCCGGTCGAGCCGCCGGATCGCCAGTATTCCTCGATGTCCTCGCGCGGCGCGATGTTGAAGTCGGTCATGAACGCGCGCGGGGAGAGGGCGCGCAGCTCCTCCTTGTCGAGGATCGGGATGCGCCGCCATTCGTCCGGCTCGTGGATGCGGTCGAGATCGAGGTCGGCCGGCAGGCGTTTGCGATGGAGCGGCGCGCGGAGCGCGGCCTCGGCGGCGGCGCGCATCCGCTCCCGCCGGATGGCGTCGATTTCGGCCTGGGACTTCGGGAACGCAAGGGTCATGCGAACCGGCCGATCCAGCGTTTCTGCGCTTCGTAGCCCTCCGGCATCGGCCCGGCCGCTTCGGCTTCCGCATAGCCGGCGAGCCGCGCCCGCTTTTCTTCGCTGTCCTCGGGCATGTCGTCGAGCGAATCGCCGATCATGCGCTCGAAATCCGCGCCGACCGGGCAGACGTCCTGGCAGCGCCGGCAGCCGGTGATCGCGCCGGCGCCGCGCAGGATCGACTGCCACAGGTCGAAGGTGTCTTCCGAGCGCAACATGGATTTCTGCTGCGCCGGTTCGGCGTCGAGCATCCGGTCCATGAAGTCGGTCAGATGATGGAAGCCGTGGGGCGCGCGGAACTTGTCGCAGCCCGCCCAGTCGCGGTCCCAGTGGCCGACGACGTCGCCCGGGCAGGTGCGCAGGCAGCGCCCGCATTCCGGCCCCTTGCACAGGGCGGTTTCCGTCCGGCTGTCGCACTCGACCGGCGCCGAACAGAGCACGCCGGCGAGCATCACCCGCGGGCCGTATTCCGGCGTCAGCAGCTGCAGGTTCAGACCGAGGGTGCCGAGCCCGGCCTCGACGGCGCAATGGTCGAGGGAGAGCAGCGGCTTCATCGGCTCGCCGGGATCGCCGCGGTAGCGCCAGGGATCGACATGGGTCGGCGGCACGATGAGGGCCGGCCAGCCTTTCGCTTCCAGCCACAGCACCAGCTCGAGGGCGATCTCCTCGAGCGTCGTCATGGTCAGTTCGTCGTTGTAATATTTGTGCCGCTCGTCCCAGCGCGGGATGCGCGTCACGCCGGCCGACAGCCGTTTGGCCAGCACGATCACCCGGTCGGCGTCGTAGTCCGAGATGTCGGCCGGAATGCGCGGGTCGGCCGGGTCGGGCGGGTTGGCGTTGATCTCGGCGCTGTCGGCGATGCCGGCCAGGTCGGCGCCGAGTTCGCGCGCCTTCGCCTTGATGTCGGCCGCGGTCAGGGCCTCCTGGAAGACGGAAACCGCCACGGGGTCAGTCCTCCGCTCCGGCAGCCGCCGCCTCGCGCTCGCGCTGGGCTTTCTTGAACGCCTGGACCTGGCGCGCGACCATGCCCTTGTAGCCCTCCGGGCCGACCCAGCGTTCGTTCCAGTCGTTGAGCCCGTCGATCTCGGCGCCGTCCTTGCGCGCCTGCTTGAAGGCCTTGGCCTTTTCGACCTTTTGCGGCGTCTTCTCGGGGATGAACTTCTGCACGTCGGCGAGGTAGGCGTGATAGTCGTTGCCGACCGGGCAGACCGCCAGGCAGCGCGGGCAGTCGCCGAACGAGCCGACGACCCGCAGCAGCCCCTGCCAGAAGCCGAACACGCCGCGGCTCTTGTTGAAATCGCGCTTCCGCTCCCGGTCGAGGCCGATATAGCGGTCGAAGAAGCCGGTGATCTGGGCGTAGCCGAATTCCTGGGCCTCGGTCGCGCATTCGCGCTTGTCGATGCCGAAATGGCGCACCGCGTCGGACGGGCAGGAATACAGGCAGCGCGAACAGCTTTCGCCGATGCAGACCTGCTCGGTCAGGATCTCGTCCGGCTCCAGCTCGGCCTCGGTGAGGATGCCGGTGAGATAGACCCGCGGCCCGTATTCCGGCGTCAGGATGTTGACCTCGAGTCCGAAGGTGCCGAGCCCGGCCTCGATGCCGAGATGGCGGGTCGAGAGCCGGCCGTAACTGGCCCGCTTCAGGTTCCAGTCGGTCTCCTGCGCTGCCGTGACGAAGGAGGGATGGCCGGCGTCCTCCAGCGCCTCGGCGATCCGGAAGGCGATCCGGTCCATCCGGCGCAGCACCAGCATGTCGATATACTGGACGGCGATGTTGGTCTTGGCCCGGAAGGCGGCGACCGGGATGTGCTGGACGATGGCGACCACGGACTTGACGTGGGGCGAGACCCGGTCCGGCGTCTGGGGCCAGCGCGGGTCGGGCGGGAAGGCGTTGAGCGTTTCGGCGCTGGCGATGCCGACAAGGTCGGCGCCCAGGCCCGCGGCGAGGGCCTTGACCCGTTCGGCCGTCATTTCCGGAGCGGCGGCGCCGTCCGGCATGCTCAGGCCGCTTTTCCGGCGCCGGTCTCCGGCTGGGCGTGGCCCGCGGCGTCGTCGGCGAAGCTCTCGGGATCCGAGCCGCCGAGATTCCACTGCTCCTCCTTGTATTTCGGATAGCGCCAGGCGAAGTCGGTCATGATTTCGTGGAAGGGAATGTCGCTGTAAATACCCCGATCCTGGAGATATTCCATGTGGCGGCGGCCGGCGGCGTCGTATTCCTGGAACAGGGCGTCGCCCCGGCCGTCGAACTCCTGCGGCTTGACCCGCGCCTTCTCGCACAGGGTGCGGTTGAACACCGGCGTCGCTTTCACCCACTGTCCCTCGAGCCAGATATCGGCATAGCCGTGATAGGAGAAGATGTCGGTGCCCATGGCGTCGCGCAGCTTGGGCGTCGTCAGGTGGTTTTTGACGTCCGCATAGCCGACCCGGGCCGGGATGCCGAGATGGCGGCAGCAGGCCACCATCGCCAGCGATTTCTGCACGCACCAGCCGCTGCCGCGCCGGATCAGGGCGCTCGCCTTGTATTCCGCCCGGTCGATCGGGATGGAATAGGGCGAATAGAGGAAATCGTCCCGGATGGCGTAGAACAGGTTGACCGCCTTGCCGAGATGGTCGGGCGCGTCGCCGGCGTTGCGCTCTGCATAATCCTGCACGTCCGGTTCGTCGAAATCCATATACCAGGTCGGTTCCAGAAAGGCCGGCGGCTCCGCGTCGGCCAGCGGCACGCCGTCCTGCGGTTCCTTCTCGAAGATCAACGGATCCGTCACGCCCTCGCTCCCCCTTGATCGAAGTAGGGGAAACCTAACGCCTCGTCCCGGCGCGTCAAACGAAACCGGGGCGCGGCGCTATGCTGCCGCCAGTTCCGCCTTGTGGGCCGCGACGAAGTCGGCCAGGGAGTGGAACATGAAATCGGTGCGTGGCCGTTCGGCGAGCGGCATGGTCGCGCCGGCCCCGGCCTCGCCGTGGCGGCGGTAGATCCAGCAGTTGGCGAGGCCGAAATCGTTGGCCGGCCCGTGATCGTGGAACAGGCTCTCCGCCGTGTGGAGGATGTCGTCCTTGCCGACGCCGTGGCGGGCGAGCTGCTCGAGCATGTATTCGAAGTTGCGCGGGGCCGGCTTGTAGGAACCGATGTCGGCGGCGGTGTAGATGGCGTCGAAGTCGACCTCCAGCTTGCGGTTGGAGTGGGCGAAGCTGGCGTTGTCGACGTTCGACAGGACGATCAATTTGTAATGCCGCTTCAGATAATGCAGCGATTCCGCGCTGTCGTCGAAGGCGGGCCAGTCCTTGACCGACGCGCCGTAGGCGAGGCACTCCTCCCAGCTTGCCGGGACGCCCCATTCCTCGGCAAGGCGCTTGTAGACCACGGCGAGGAGTTCCGGGTAGGGCTTGGCCGGGCTGGTCCGCTGGGCCGTCGATTCCTGGAAGGCGTGGGCCTCCAGAATCTCGTTCCGGCCGAGCGCCCGGTCCACACGGCCGGTCAGCGGCTTGAGAGCTGCGATCATGCCGGCCTCCCAGTCGATCAGGGTGCCGTAGCAATCGAAAGTGAGGGCCTTGAAATCGGTCAGACGCATGGTCGGGTCTCGCTGCAAGGGGTATGCGCCGGGCATGTGCCGCGCGACCGGCGGCGTTGCAAGCCATTTCCGATAGGGATAGTGAGGTTGCGAACCTTCTGCGGAGGAGCAGCATGAACGAGGTGAGCGCCAGCGCCCGACCCGTCGCCGTCCCGGGCCGGCCCGTCGCCGATCCGGCGGACTGGACCGGCGCGGACCTGACCGCCCGGAGCGACTGGCGCCTCGACGCGACCGCCGCCGAGACCGCCCATCTGGTCGATATGGCGCGCGCCGCCGCGGCACGGCTGGGCGGCGATCCGAACCGGCTGCTCGATGCAGGCCGCAGCGATTTCGACCTCGGCCCCTTCGCCGATACGGTCGAGGCCATGCTCGGCCTGCTGCGCGACGGGCCGGGCATTGCGCTCTACCGCGGTCTGCCGCTGGACGAGCTGTCGCTCATGGAAACCGCCGTCGTCTACTGGGCGATGGGGCTGCACATGGGCGCCGCCCAGTCCAACAACCCCGAAGGCGACATGATCGGCCATGTGCTCGACGCCGGGCGCGACTACGACCATCCGCGGCACCGCGGCTACCAGACCAGCGCGACGATGGACTATCACTGCGACCAGACCGACGCGGTCGGGCTGCTGTGCCTGCGCACGGCGAAGTCCGGCGGCCTGTCGAAGATCGTCAGTTCGGTCCGGCTGTACAACGAGGTGCTGCGCCGCCGCCCGGACCTGTTCGAGGCGCTGACGCAGCCCTATTGCTGGACCAAGCACGGCGAGATGGAGGCCGGCGAGCTACCGTACTATGAGAGCCCGGCGTTCAATTTCCTCGACGGCAAATTGTGCATCGCGTTCGGTCCGCAACACATGATCAAGGGCCATGCTCTGCCGGACGCGCCGGACATGACGGCCCGTCAGTGCGAGGCTATCGAGTTCATGTCGGACCTGGCAGAGGAGCACCACGCCGCGATGCGGTTCGAGCGCGGCGACATCCAGTTCCTCAACAACTACACGGCGCTGCACACGCGGACCGCCTTCGAGGACTGGCCGGAGCCGGAGCGCAGGCGCGTGCTGTGGCGCCTGTGGCTGCGCATCCCGGATTTCCGCCCGGCGACCCCCTATTCGGCGCAATGGGCAAAGGGCGTCCGCCTCGAACGGACGCAGCAGCAGATCCGGCTGGTGTATCGCGGATAGGCCCCGCGCGCCGGGTCGGTACCCTTTACCGGGACAAATGAAGCGATGTCCCGATGCCCTCCGGGCGTCATTGCGCCGCCGCACCGCCGGTTTGCATTTGTGCAACTATGTTGTACATAGATTGCAACCGGCCGGGCGCCGGCCCGGAGAACTGGTCCAGGCCAAAAACACGGAGGCCGTTCATGTCGTCCACCACATACAAAACGGCCGAGGCGCGGGCGAATTTCTCGGCGCTTCTGGCCCGGGCCAAGGCCGGTGAAGAAATCTCTATCACCAAGGGCGGCGAGCCACAGGCCCGGCTCGTTCCGCCGTCCGGGCCCGCCCATCGGGAAATCGCGCCGCTGGCCCATCTGAACCTGCCCGGCGACCTGTTCGACGGCGACGACGCGGACCAGGCGGCGATCGATGCCGGCGACTACAGCGACAATCTGGGAATCTGGCGCGGGCGCAAGGCGTCGCCGTGAAGCTGCTTCTCGATAGCCATGCCGCGTACTGGTGGATGGCAGGCGACAAAAGACTTTCCAAATCCGCGCGGAGCTTGATCTTCGACCAGTCGAACGACGTGCTGGTCAGCGCAGTTTCGATCTATGAGATTGAACTGAAGGCCCGGCGCCGTCGTGTCGTCCTGCCGCCGCAGGAATTGCGGGCGGCGCTCAGACGCAATGCTGTCGAGGAACTAGCCATCTCCCACGACCACGCAGAGTACGCCGCGCATCTCGATTGGGATCACCGTGATCCCTGGGATCGTCTGCTCGCGGCCCAAGCGCGTCTGGAGACGTGCGCGCTGGTATCGCTTGACAGGGTTTTCGACGACATCGCCATCGACCGGCGATGGTAATCCCCCGCCACCGCCCGCGCGTCCTTGCCGCTGGTCATTGACCGGCGCGGGCGATAGGGTCCGCCCCGACTGCAAATCGACGACTTCGAGATACGGGATTTCCGGGGAGACCGCCCATGCTTCGCGATCTGACGCCGCGCGCGCAGGAGCTGAAGGACAATCTGCTCGACTTCATGGACCGCCGCATCTACCCGAGCGAGGCGGTCTACGAGGAACAGCACAATGAAGGCGACCGCTGGGACGCGCCGCCGGTCCTGAACGAGCTCAAGGCCGAGGCGAAGAAGCGCGGCCTGTGGAACCTGTTCCTGCCCGAGAGCGACCTGGGCGCCGGGCTGACCAATCTGGAATACGCCCATCTGTGCGAAGTCCTTGGCCGCTCGCCCCATCTGGCGCCGGAATCCTGCAACTGCTCGGCGCCGGATACCGGCAACATGGAGGTGTTCACCCGCTACGGCACCGAGGCGCAGAAGGAGAAATGGCTGAAGCCGCTGCTCGCCGGCGAAATCCGCTCCGCCTTCTGCATGACCGAGCCGGACGTCGCCTCGTCCGACGCCACCAACATCCAGACCGAGATCCGCCGCGACGGCGACGAGTATGTCATCAACGGCCGCAAATGGTGGGCCTCCGGCGCCGGCGACAAGCGCACGAAGATCTGGATCGTCATGGGCAAGTCCGATCCCGAGGCGCCGCGCTACAACCAGCAGTCGCAGATCCTGGTCGAGCCGGACACGCCGGGCATCACGATCCACCGCTTCCTGCCGGTCATGGGCTTCGACGACGCGCCGGAGGGCCACTGGGAAGTGACCTTCGAGGACGTCCGGGTGCCGGCCTCCAACATGCTGCTCGGCGAAGGCCGCGGTTTTGAGATTGCGCAGGGGCGCCTCGGCCCCGGCCGCATCCACCATTGCATGCGCATGATCGGCATGGCCGAACGGGCGCTGGAACTGATGGTCCGGCGCGCCGCCGACCGCACGACCTTCGGCACCCGCGTGATCGACCAGGGGCTGATCCGCGACTGGATCGCCGAGAGCCGGATCGACATCGACCAGTCCCGGCTGCTCACGCTCAACGCCGCCCACATGATGGACACGGTCGGCAACAAGGCCGCGCGGCTGGAAATCGCGGCGATCAAGGTGGCGGCGCCGAACATGCTGCTGCGCGTCGCCGACCGGGCCATGCAGGTCCACGGCGCCTGCGGCCTGACCGAGGACACCATCCTGCCGAAACTCTGGTCGGTCGGCCGGATTCTCCGGTTTGCCGACGGCCCGGACGAGGTCCACAAGGCCCAGATCGCCCGGATGGAGATCGGCAAGCATTTGTAGCGCGCAACTCTAACCGATGCTCCTTCCCGTCGTTGCGACCGAATCCATGCCCATTCCCGTCATTTCGACCGAGCGCAGCGAGCGGAGAAATCTTTCCCGCGCGGCGCTCCGATCCCTGCTCTGCGCGGGAAAGATATCTCCACTCCGCGGACCTGCGGTCCGCTCCGGTCGATATGACGACGATGGGGCGACGATGGGAAACTCCTTCCGGCCGATATGACGGCCAGGAAGGCGTGAAAGACCGCAAGGAATCGAACTCATGACCACAGATACGAAGACGGTCGTCGAAACCCGTGACCGGCCGGACGGCGTGCGCGTCGTCACCCTGAACAACCCGCCGGTCAACGCGATCGGCTGGGAAATGCGGCAGCAGCTGCACGACACGATGCGCGCCATCGACGCCGACCCGGCGGTAAAGGGCGTGGTGCTCACCGGCGCCGGCCGGGCTTTCATCGCCGGCGCCGACATCCGCCAGTTCGGCCAGCCGAACCCGCCGGGCGTGCCGAGCCTGACCGACGGGGTCCACGCCATCGAGGACTGCCGCAAGACGGTGGTCGCCGCGGTCAACGGACCGGCTGCGGGCGGCGGGCTCGAGGTCGCGCTGGGCTGCCACTTCCGGGTCGCCGGCCCGAAGGCGCGGCTCGGCCTGCCGGAGGTCAATATCGGCACGATTCCGGGGGCCACGGGCACCCAGCGGCTGCCGCGGCTCGCCGGCCTCAGGAATGCGCTCGACATGATCGTCAGCGGCGACCTCGTGCCGGCGGCCAGGGCGCTCGAACTCGGCATCGTCGAGGCCATCGAGGACGATCCGGTCGAGGCCGCGGCGGCGATGGCGCTGGCCCGGCCGCCGAAGAAGCTGCGCGAGGACGGTTCGAAGATCGGCGACATCCCCGACGGCTTCTTCGACGACTATAAAAATGGCATGGCCCGGCGCTGGCGCGGCTTCGAAGCCCGCTTCAAGGCGGTCGACGCGGTCGCCAAGATCGTCCTGCCCTACGACGAGGCGGTCAAGGCGGAGCGGGAGGTGTTCCGGGAATGCCAGGGCACCCCGGAAGCGCGCGCCATGCGCCACGTCTTCTTCTCCGACCGCCAGGCGGCGCGCCATCCATCGATCCCGAAGGACACGCCGGCCGCGACGATAGAGCAGGCCGCGGTGATCGGCTGCGGTACCATGGGCGGCGGCATCGCGATGAACTTCGCCAACGCGGGGATCCCGGTGAAGGTCCTGGAGACGAGCCCGGAGGCGCTGGAAAAGGGCCTGGGGATCGTCGCCGGCAACTATGCCGCGACGGTCTCCCGGGGCCGGCTGAGCCAGGAGGCGATGGACCGGCGCATGGGCCTGATCTCCGGTGTGACGGGCTATGACGACATCGCCGACTGCGACATCGTCATCGAGGCGGTGTTCGAGAATATGGACATCAAGAAGGAGGTGTTCGGCACGCTGGACGTCGTCTGCAAGGAGGGCGCGGTGCTGGCGACCAACACCTCGACCCTCGACGTCGACGAGATCGCCGACGCGACGGCGCGGCCCGAGGCCGTGGTCGGCACCCATTTCTTCAGCCCGGCCAACGTCATGCGGCTGATCGAGATCGTGCGCGGCGCGAAGACGTCGGACGAGACCGCCCAGACCGCGATGAAGCTGTCGCCCCGGATCGGCAAGGTCGGCGTGATGTGCGGCGTGTGCGACGGCTTCGTCGGCAACCGGATGCTCTACCAGTACAGCCGGCAGGCCAATTTCCTGATCGAGGAGGGCGCGCTGCCCCAGGACGTCGACCGGGTGATCTACGATTTCGGCCTGCCGATGGGGCCGTTCGCCATGGGGGATCTCGCCGGCGTCGACGTCGGCTACCTTGTGCGCCAGGAGCGGCTCAAGAAATTCGGCCCGACCAACAAGCGCGAATCGAAGATCGCCGACGCGATTTACCATCTCGGCCGCTACGGCCAGAAAACCCGGAAGGGCTGGTACGACTACGCGGAGGGCAGCCGCACACCACAGCCCAATGCCGAGGTGACGGCATTGATCGAGCAGGCGTCGGCCGATCTCGGCATTGAACGGCGGGACGTTTCCGACGACGAGATCCTCGAGCGCTGCCTGTATCCGCTCATCAACGAGGGCGCGAAGCTGCTCGCCGAGGGCATCGCCGCCCGGCCGCTCGATATCGACCTGATCTGGATCTACGGCTACGGCTTCCCGCGCTATCGCGGCGGGCCGATGCACTGGGCCGACGAGATCGGCCCGGCCCATGTCCTGGAGCGGCTGGAGCACTATGCCCGGACCTGCGATCCCGACTGGCTGGAACCGGCCCCGCTGCTGCGCGAGATCGCGGGGCAGGGGACGACCTTCCGCGAATGGGCCGAGGCGCGCTGAGCGGATTTATGGTAGGTTGCAGCATGAGAAGGCTCGCCCTGCTGTGCGCCCTGCTGCTCGCTCCGCTGGCCGCGGCGCCCGCTGCTGCGACGGAAAAGGTCGATGTCGAGCTGGTTCTGGCGGTCGACGGGTCGGGCTCGATCGACGATATCGAATTCCAGTTGCAGCGGAAGGGGTATGCGCGGGCGATAACCCATCCGCTCGTTCTCAACGCGATCCGCGGCGGCGAATTCCGCAGGATCGCCGTCCTGTTCGTCGAATGGGGCGCGCCGGAATCGGTCGAAACCATCGTCGACTGGACGGTGATCCGGGATGCGGCGACGGCGAAGGCCTTCGCCGACCGGCTGGTCGCGGCGCCGCGCAAGGTCTGGGGCTACAATTCGATCAGCGCCGCCATCGCCTATTCGACGAAGCAGATCCGCTCCAACGCCTACGAAGGCAAGCAGAAGATCATCGACATTTCCGGCGACGGCCCGCAGATCAACGGACCGCCGTTGCAGGTCGTGCGGGCCGCGGCGCTCGAAGCCGGCATCACGATCAACGGCCTGGCGATCAAGACCCGCACCGGCACCAGCTTCCGTCCCAGTTTCGGCGTGCCGCTGGAGGAGCATTACCGGATGGAGGTCATCGGCGGACCCGGCGCCTTCGTCATGACGGCAGACGAGCGGACGCCGTTCGAGGAAGTGATCCTGAGCAAGCTGGTCCGGGAAATCGCGATGCTTGAAAAACGATAGATAATCTATTGAAATGATGAATTAATTTTTTAATACGCTTGGCAGAGTTTTTGGAAGTTTTAACGGCACTTCGTGCCCTTCGATACGCCCCGGCCGGGGGCCGGGGCTACTCAGGGTGAGGGTGAATGTAGTAGTTCGAACACCATACCCCTCATCCCGAGTAGGCGCGCTTGCGCGCCGTATCGAGGGACGCGCCCCCGCAACCCCTAGAACTCCCCGCTGATGGTCGAGCCGCCGTCGACGACGAGGGTGTGGCCGGTGGTGAAGCTGCCGGCCTTCGAGGCGAGGAAGACCGCCGCGCCGGCGACCTCCTCGACGGAGCCGATGCGCTTGAGCGGATAATGCTTTACGGCGGAATTGTAGATCTCCTCGTTCTCCCACAGGGCGCGCGCCATGTCGGTCTTGATGATCGAGGGCGCGATGGCGTTGACCCGCACGTTCCGGTCGCCCCATTCGACCGAGAGGTTGCGGACGAGCGCCGAATCGGCGGCCTTGGTGATGCCGTAGATGCCGAGGTAGCGCGTGCCCTTCAGCCCGCCGGTCGAGGAGACGATGATGACCGCGCCGTCTTTGCGCTCGGCCATCTGGGGAATCACCATCTGGCACAGCCAGATGTTGGAGCGCAGGTTGGCGCCGGTCGTCTTCTCGTAGGCTTCGTCGGGCAGGTCCTGCAGCGTGCCGAAATAGGGGTTGACCGCCGCGTTGCAGACCAGGATGTCGATCCGCCCGTAACGGTCGTTGGCGCGGTCGGCCAGCGCCTGTAGCTGGTCCTTGTGGGAGATGTTGCAGGCGACGGCGACGGCGTCGCCGCCCTCGTTCCGGATCGATTCGGCGACCTCCTCGCACTTGTCCAGCTTGCGGCTGGAGATCACGACCTTGGCGCCCTGCGCCGCCATCGCTTCCGCGGTCGCCCGGCCGATGCCCTTCGAGGAGCCGGTAATCAGGGCCACCTTGCCGTCGAGGCGGAACAGGTCGTCGTATTTCATCGGGATGTGTCCGGTTGCAACGTTCTGGCGCTTCCTATAATCCGATGCCCGACGAATCAACCGGCCGGTTGCGGTTTGCAACGCCGCCGGGCCGGGCCTTATCGCGCAGGGAGGAAGGCATGGATCTCGATATCAGCGCCGAAGACGGGGCCTTCCGCGACGAGGTCAGAGCCTTCATTGACCGGAGCCTGCCGTCGGATACCCGCGAAAAGGTGCGCCGCGGCCTGAAGCTCACCAGGGAAGACCATGTCAACTGGCACCGGATCCTGCACGCCAACGGCTGGGGCGCGCCGGGCTGGCCAGTCGAATATGGCGGGCCGGACTGGACGCCGATGCAGCGCCACATCTTTGAGGAGGAGACCGGCCGCAACCATTGTCCGCGCCTCATGCCCTTCGGCCTGAAGATGGTCGGCCCGGTGATCCAGGCCTTCGGCAGCGACGAGCAGAAGGCGCAGCATCTGCCGAAGATCGCGAGTTCGGAGATCCAGTGGTGCCAGGGCTATTCCGAACCGGGCGCCGGCTCGGACCTCGCCTCGCTCAAGACGCGGGCGGTGCGCGACGGCGACAATTACATCGTCAACGGCCAGAAGACCTGGACGACGGCGGCCCACTGGGCGGACTGGATTTTCTGCCTGGTGCGCACCGACGACACGGTCAAGAAGCAGGAGGGTATCTCCTTCCTGCTGATCGACATGACGACGCCCGGCATCGCGGTGAAGCAGATAATTACCATGGAGGGCGGCCACGAGGTCAACGAGGTGTTCTTCGACGATGTCGTCGTACCGGTCTCCAACCGGGTCGGCCCGGAGAACAAGGGCTGGACCATCGCCAAGTTCCTGCTCGGCCACGAGCGCACGAGCATCGCCGAGATCGGCCGCTCCAAGGCGCAACTCGAAAAGCTGACGGAAATCGCGGCGGCGGAACAGAAGGACGGCGCGCCGCTGATCGAGGATCCGCGCTTCCGCGAGAAGATCGCGCGGGCCGAGATCGACCTGATGGCCCTCGAAATGACCCTGCTGCGCATCGTCTCGGCCGAGAGCGCCGGCCGCGTGCCGGGCCCGGAAGCCTCGCTGCTGAAAATCCGCGCGACGGAGCTGCAGCAGGAGCTCGGCGAGCTGCTGATGGAGGCGATCGGCTACTACAGCCATCCCGATACGCCCGAAGCCCGCGAATTCGGCTGGAACGAACCGTCGGTGGGGCCGGACTATGCGGTCAGCCTGTCGCCGGCCTATTTCAACCTGCGCAAGACCTCGATCTACGGCGGCTCCAACGAGGTCCAGCGCGGCATCATCTCCAAGATGGTGCTGGGCTTCTAGGCGCGCCGGACCCCGGCGGATTCGTGACGCCGCTGCCCGATTTCGCTGACGGGACGATTCCATGCCCTTTGCCCTGACCGACGAACAGAGGCTGCTCCAGGAAAGCGTCGACCGGTTCGTCGAGCGCGACTACGGCTTCGACGTCCGCACACGTCTGGCCGAGAGCGAGCGCGGCTGGAGCGCGGAGAACTGGTCCAGATTCGCCGAACTGGGCTGGCTCGGCGTGCCGTTCGGCGAAAGCGCGGGAGGCTATGGCGGCGGGCCGGTCGAGGCCGGGCTGATCGCGGAGGGCCTGGGCAAGGGGCTGGCGGTCGAGCCCTATCTCTGGACGGTCGTGCTCGGCGGCGGACTGCTGGCCCGCGCCGGTCGGAACGATCTGCTTGAGGCGCTGATTGCCGGCAACCTCCAGCTTGCCACCGGCTTCGCCGAACCGCAGGCGCGCTATGCGCTCCACGATGTGGCGACGAAGGCGGAGCGAAGCGGCGGCGACTATGTGCTGAGCGGGCAAAAGGCCGTCGTTTTCAACGCGCCGTCCGCCGACCGGCTGATCGTGCCGGCGCGCACCGCGGGCGGGCAGACCGAAGCGCGCGGCATCAGCCTGTTCCTCCTGCAGGCCGGCGCCGAGGGCATTGTCCTGCGGCCCTACAGGACGATGGACGACGGCCGGGCCGCCGAAGTGACGCTTTCCGGAGTCAGGGCGAGCAGCGACGCCGTGCTCGGCGAAGTCGACGACGGCATGGCGCTGCTGGAACCGGCAATCGATGCGGCCACGGCCGTGCTGTGCTGCGAGGCCGCCGGCGTGATGGAGGCGCTGGTGAGCCAGACACGGGAATATATCGGCACGCGCAAGCAGTTCGGCGTGCCGCTGTCGTCCTTCCAGGTCTTGCAGCACCGCATGGCCGAGATGTTCATTCACAAGGAGCAGACCCAGTCGATGGCC
This sequence comes from Rhodospirillaceae bacterium, assembly GCA_028819475.1. Taxonomy (NCBI): domain Bacteria; kingdom Pseudomonadati; phylum Pseudomonadota; class Alphaproteobacteria; order Rhodospirillales; family Rhodospirillaceae; species Rhodospirillaceae bacterium. The sequence goes on along the minus strand of JAPPLJ010000050.1, from coordinate 338,880 downwards.
TATATGGCGGCCGTGCGCGCCGCGGCGGGCGGCGGGCCGGCGGCGGCGCGGGCGGCCTCGGCGGCCAAGGCTTATGCGGGCGAAAAGGGCAAGCTGGTCGGCCAGGAAGCGATCCAGATGCACGGCGGCATGGGCATGACAAGGGAAATGCCGATCAGTGCCTTCTTCAAGCGCATCACCATGATCGGCAGCCTGTTCGGCGACGCCGATCACCATCTCGATCGCTTTGCCGGCCTCGCCGGCGGCAGGGCCGGCTGAAAGAGGGCACCGGATGGCCGAAAATCCGATACCGATTAAAGGGCTGGACCATATCGTCCTGCGCGTCCGGGATATTGACGTCATGCTGCGCTATTACGGCGACGTGCTCGGCTGCACGCTCGAGAAGGTCCAGGAGGATATCGGCCTCTGGCAGATGCGCGCCGGGGACGCGCTGATCGACTTCGCGCCCGTCGACGGGCCGATCGGCCGGCAGAAGGGGCCGGCGCCGGGGCCGGAGGGCCACAACCAGGACCATTTCTGCCTGCTGGTCGATCCGTGGGACGAGGCGGCGATCCGCAGCGCACTGGAAGCGCGCGGCTGCGACGTGGAGGCGGCGGCGGTCCGCTACGGCGCGACCGGCTACGGGCCGTCGATCTATCTGACGGACCCGGAGGGCAACACGGTCGAGCTGAAAGGCCCTTCGACCTGAGCGCCCGTTCACGCTGAAGACCGCGCCGTGGCTGAACCTCCGTTAGCGGTTGCGCCCGAACGGCGCCTGCAAGCCGCCCTGTGGATGATACTCGCGGTCACGCTGTGGAGCCTGGTCGCGGTTTGCGTGCGCATGCTGGAGGGCCGGGTGCCGATCTCCGACCTGTCCTTCTATCGCGGGCTGCTGTCCGTCGCCGTGATGCTGCCGCTGATCCGGCGCGCCGGCCGGATGGGGCACGGCGGGCCGCTGCGCAAGGCGATGCCCTGGTTCGTCCTGCGCGGCGTGTTCATTTTCAGCGCCCAGACCTGCTTCTACTTCGCCCTGACCTGGATGCCGATGGCCGAGGCGACCGTGCTCAGCGGGACGACACCGATCTTCCTTGCCCTGCTGGCCGGCATGTTCCTCGGCGAGAAGGTGTCGCTGGTCCGCTGGGCGGCGATCGGCGTGGGGTTCGCCGGCATCGTCGTGATCCTCAGGCCCGGGGCCGCGGTCATCCAGATCGCGGCGCTGACGGCGCTGGCATCGGCGGTGCTGTTCGCCAGCAGCTCGGCGATCAACAAGCATCTTTCGCGCACCGAGCCGGCGAGCCGGATCGTCGGCTGGACAAACCTGATGATCGCCGCCGTCGCGGCGCTGCCGTTCGTCTACAATTCGTATGTTCCGCAATGGAGCGACCTGCACTGGGTCGTCGCGATCGCCTTCCTCGGCACCGGGGCGCAATACTCCCTGGCGCGCGCCATCGCCGCGGCCGACGCCAGCTTCTCCGGGCCGTTCGATTTCCTGCGCATGCCCTTCGCGGCGGTCGCCGGGCTGATCCTGTTCGCCGAGTGGCCCGACATCTGGGTCTGGGTCGGCACCGGCATCGTCTTCGCGAGCATCTTCGGCCTGACCCGCGACCGCGCCCTGTTCCGCCACCGCACGGGCGTGTCGTCGGGGTAAAAGGTGACGGAAAGTCTGAGCAGTTCCGTTCTTACTGAGAAAGATCAATAGACCGGATTGATCCGAATTATTGGAGAGCAATGTATGCGGAAACTAATTGACCCCTCTCTGCTCGACGCACACGATCTTTACCATGCGAGGTACGGGCGCGGCGCCGTGATCGTGGCGGTGCGGAAGAACCCCGACAGTACGACCAAGCCGGATATCAACAGCAGGGACAGGCAAGTAGCACGATTCTACAATGAGCGAGGTGCTGGCAACTTCAGTAGCGCTCCGGATTTCGAACCGATTCTATCACTTGAACAAGAAGACGGATTCATCAGAGTAGTCGTTCGATTCACAAAACCGGATCGAGTGCATTCGTATCCTTACGCGACGGCAACGATCGAGCGGGTGATACCTGTCGACCAAGTCACTCTTGAGATTGTGCACGAAAGCGATTTTCCGCCGTTACCGAATAGACAAAGATTTCGTTGAGGTAGATTGCGTCAGGCCGCTCCTTCGAACAACTCGTGCACCAGCCGGATCGCCATCTTCGTCGCCACGCGGCGGCGGTAATGGCCGGGGGTAAATGTGGTCTTCATCGACATAAGCTGGTTCTTGCTGTACAGGTCGATTTATGCTTCGGCAGCGAGAATGGCTTCGGCCAGTTCGATGAAGCCCCTGGATCGCGGCGCTTCGGTGATCCACTTCGGCAGGCTCGGGCACCGATGCGCAAGGTCGCGCAGGTTGGCGACGCCTATCGCGGCGGGAAAAAAGTCGAACATGGGCGCGTCGTTCGGCGAATCCCCGATAAACGCGTAGGCCGATTTCGCGGCGTCCAGATCGACGCCGAAAAACTCCGACATCATGCGGCGGGTCATGCTCAGTTTGCTGTAGTCGCCGAACCAGCCGTTGACGTGAATCGAGCTTATCCGGGCGGTCGCGCCGTGTTCCTCGAATATGGCAACGATCCGTTCGACGGCGGTTTCGTGGAGGCGCGGCACATCTTCGGCGATATCGATGGCGAGGTCGGTTTCCCGATAGGATTGATCGGCGGAAACGCGCGTGCCCGGCACCCGGTCCAGGATCGCGTCGCGCACCCGTTCGAGGCGTTGCCTCTTCCCGGCGCGCACAGGCGCCGAATCGGCATAGAGGCGCCTCATCCGTTTTGCCTCCCCGTCGTAGCGGAAGGCTAGGGCGCCGTTTTCGCCCACGACGGCGTCGACTGGCCAGGTTCGCGCGATCAGGTCGCACCAGCCCGCCGGCCGGCCGGTCACCGGGACGATCAACAGGCCGGCGTCCCGCAGATCCTCGATGGCGCGGAAGACGGCGGCGGGGATCCGTCCGCCGGTGGTCAACGTGTCATCGATATCGGTGAACACGCCGAGGACGCTGCTGCGCCCGGCGGCCGGCCATTCGGCGATGGATCTCGGTGCGGTCACAGCATCCCCGCCAGGGCTTCAGCCGCAGCCTCTCTTTCGGCCGTCGAGAGATGAACGCCGGTCTTGGTCCGGCGCCATAGCACGTCCTCGGGTCGGCGGGCCCACTCGTTGGCGGCCATGTGCAGAACCTCCCGCTCGTACAGGTCGGCGCCGACATGCCGGCCCATGTCCTGCGGGCTGCGTGCATCGCCCAGGACATCCTCGGCAATGCGACCGTGGCGGCGGACGAGGCGGACCAGGTATGCCCTGTCGAACCGGTCGTACCGGTGGGCCAGGTCGTCGACGAAGGCCGCGCCGTCGGAGGCCGGCAGGTCGCCTCCCGGCAGGGGCGCCGACGCGGTCCAGCGCTCGCCGGCCGGTGCGAGGTGCGGCGCCAGCCGGTCCACGGCATCCTCGGCAAGGCGGCGGAATGTGGTGAGTTTGCCTCCCATGACAGTCAGCAAGGGCGGCCGGTCTCCGCCGCCCTCCAGTTCGAGCCGGTAATTCCGGGTGACTGCGGATGCGGGCGCGGATTTGTCGTCCTCGTAAAGCGGCCGAACGCCGGAGAAAGACCATACGACATCCGCCGCCGCGGGCGGCCGCTTCAGGAAACCGCTGACGGCAGCGATCAGATATTGCGTTTCGGCCGCATCGATCGCGATCCCGCCGGCATCCCCCTCGAACGGCACGTCGGTCGTACCGATCAGCGAGAAACGGTCCTCGAATGGCAGAAGGAAGACGACGCGACGGTCGTCGTTCTGAAGGATGTAGGCAGCGTCCGCGCCGACGATTCGAGGTACGACGATATGGCTGCCCTTCACGAGCCGAATCCGGGGACCGGCAGCAGCGGCGCTGCCGGTATCGATCGAGTCGGCGACCCGTCCGACCCAGGGGCCGGCTGCGTTGACCAGGGCGCGCGCCCGGGCCTCGAGGGCCTCGCCGGAGGCCTCATCGCGCAGCCGCAGACGCCAGTGGCCCTCCAGCCGATCTGCCGCGACGCAGGACGTGCGGGTAAGGATTTCGGCGCCGCGTTCGGCAGCAGCGCGGGCGTTGATAGTCACTAGCCGGGCGTCGTCGACCCAGCAATCCCAGTAGGAGAATCCACGGCTGTATTTCCGGCGTAAGGGTGCTCCCAAGGGCGACGACGACAGATCGACTCCGGTGGAACCCGGAATGGCACGCCGGCGCGCCAGGCGGTCGTACAGGAAGAGGCCGAGGCGGATCAGCGGCCGCGGCCGCATGGCGGGCACATGCGGCAGCACGAAGCGTAGCGGCTGCACGAGGTGCGGCGCGTTGGCCATCAGCACCTCGCGCTCCCTCAGGGCATCGCGGACGAGCCGGAGTTGCCCGTGCTCGAGATAACGCAGACCGCCGTGGATCAGTTTCGAACTGGCCGACGAGGTGCCGCCGGCGAGATCGCCGGCCTCGACGAGCAGCACAGAGAGGCCGCGGCCCGCCGCGTCGCGGGCAATTCCGACACCGTTGATACCGCCGCCGACGACCGCCAGGTCGTGGATCTTTCCGTTCTCAGGCACTCCGCCTCAGCCGGTATCGTCGAGAGTCAGCGCCAGCGGCTGGTGGTCCGAAGCATCGGTCTCCAGATCGACCGACAGGGATACGAGACGCGGCAGCAAATTCTCGGTTACGAAAAAGAAATCCCGGCAATGCGGCCCCGCCGGCCATTGTACGCGGTCAAATACCCCGCAGGTGGGATCGTGCGGGCGGCCCGGATACAGCCCGGACCAAGCGTCGATCAGTCCCGGCGCACCATCGTCGAAGGACTCCAGCATGGCCGCGTACTCCTGCGCTTCTACGCTCATGTTGAAGTCGCCACAGGTTACCGACGTGGCGGGCCGCACCGGGCCGGCATAGGGGCCGGCCGCGTGCGCCTCGGCCGGGTTCCTCTCCTGGGCGGCGGCCTCGACATGCAGTTCGCGCAGGCGCGCAACCTGGGCCCGGCGGTGCGCGACAGAGTGATACTCCAGATGCGTGGTGACCACCCGCAGGGGGCCGGCAGGCGTTTCGACCGTGACCTCGGTCGCTTGCCGCGGCATGTGCTTCACGCCCGGCGCCGCCGGCCAGGGCAGATGGTGGCGGAAGACGCTCAATACGGGTAATCGCGACAGCACCATGTTGCCGAAACGGTATTCCTCACGCCCGGCCGCACGCTGGACACAGGGCCCTTCGATGGCGGCATGGCGCGAAAACAGGTCTGCAATCGCGGCGAACTGATCGACCCCGGAGCCCGGGTCGCCCGGGCACTCGACCTCTTGCAGGCAAATCACATCGGCATCGGCCAGGGTGGCGATCACACCGGCGATGCGGTCCAGATCGACCCGCCCGTCGACGCCGAGGCCGGCCTGTATGTTCCAGCTGACGACGGTCGTCATTTGATTCCGGCGTGCATGAACGATTGCACGAACTGGCGCTGGAACAGCAGGAAGGCGATCAGCAGGGGCGCGACGGCGAGCAGCGTGCCGGCAGTGATGATCGGCCATTCAACGCCCGATTCCGGCGCGCCAAATATGGCCAGTCCAACGGTCAGCGGTCGGGTCGTCACGGAGTTGGTGATGACCAGCGGCCACAGGAAATTGTTCCAGTGATAGCTTACGGAAACCAGGCCGTAGGCGATGTAGGTGGGGCGGGCGAGCGGCACATAGACTTTCCAGAGGATCTGCAGCGCATTGCAGCCTTCGACCCGGGCGGCCTCCTCCAGTTCCTTCGGGACGGTCTTGAAGGTCTGCCGCAGCAGGAAAATACCGAACGCGCTTGCCATGTAGGGCAGGCCGATGCCGGTGATGGTATCGACCAGATCCAGCTGGCTCATGGTCCTGTAGTTCTCGACGATCAGCACCTCCGGCATGATCATCAACTGGACCAGGACGAGGGCGAAGGCGATGTTCTGGCCGCGGAACTCGAACCGCGCGAAAGCGTAGGCGGCCAGGGTGCAGAGGACGAACTGGGCCGCCAGGATCGACGACACCAGAAGAAATGTGTTGAGGTAGTAACGCGCGAAGGGCGCCTGCGACCAGGCTTCGCGGAAATTGTCCAGCGTGAGCGGCGCCAGAAGTTCGAACCGGACCGCATATTCCGACGGGTGAAAGGCGCTCCAGAAGGCATAGAGGAGCGGCAGCAGCCAGATGGCGGCGAGCAGCCAGGCGGCGCCGGCTTCCACCCCGTCCCGGATGCTGACGGCGCGCCGTCTCATCGATAATGGATCCGCTTGTCCAGGAACACGAACTGGCCGATCGCGATAACCGCGAGGCTGACCAGAAGCACGACGGTCAGGGTCGAGGCGTAGGCCTGATCGAAAAAGCTGAACGCGACCTCGTAGATGTAATACAGCAACAGGGAACTGGCGTTGTCGGGCCCTCCCTTGGTCAGGATAAAAAGCTGATCGACCAGCTTGAAGGAATTGATGATCGCGTTGATCAATACGAACAGCGTCGTGGGCATCAGCAAGGGAAAAACGACCCGCCGGAAGTAATACCAGCGGCCGGCGCCCTCCAGTTTCGCCGCTTCCTCGAGTTCGGGCGGCAGCGATTGCAGCGCCGCCAGATAGAAAATCATGAAAAAGCCGGCTTCCTTCCAGATCGTCATAACGATGATGCAGGTCAGCACCGTATCCGGGTCTCCCAACCAGTTGTAGGTCGTCAATCCCAGAACGCCGGCGACCTGATCGATCAGCCCGATCTGCGGCGTGTAGAAGAACAGCCAGATATTGGCGACCGCGATCATCGGCAAAACGGTCGGCGTGAAGTAACTCATGCGAATGAAACCGCGGAGGGGCAGTTTTCCGTTCACCCAGACCGCCATCAGCAGGGCGATGGCGATGCTCGCGGGAATGGTGCCGACGGCATACCAGAGGTTATTCTTCAGGACCTGCCAGAAGACCTCGTCGTCGAGCATGAAGCTGTAGTTTTCGACGCCGACGAATACGGAGGGTTTCAATGCCGTGCCGGCGGAGAAGAAACTCTGACCGAGCGTTGCAACCGCGGGGTAATAGGTAAAGGCGATCAATAAAATTGCGGCCGGCGTCAGCAGGAGCCAGCCGTATACCTGGTTCATGCTTGAAGGGGATCGTCTCATGGGAGCGACGGCGAAAGGCGGCGGCCCGTAAACGCCAGACAGCGTTTCGGGGCCGCTGCGACAGTCGTTCTAGCGATAGCGCTTCAACAGCCTGTCCGCCTGTTTCTGGGCCGAGCCGAGCGCATCTTTGGCCGACTTCTTACCGACCAGAGTTGCCTGAATGGCATCGTCCAGCAGCTTCCGGACGCGACCGGTCTGGTAGGTCGAAAGCTCCGCCGTCGCGAATTTGAGCTGGTCGCGGGCCACCGCGGCGGGCGGGAAGCCGGCGACGTATTTTTTCAGGGCTTCCGTCTGATACGCGTCCGGACGCGTGCCGATGTAACCCGTTTTCATGCTCCATTCCGCTGTCCGACCAGGTTCGGTCAGGAACCGGATGAGCTTCATGGCCGCCTTGCGCTCGGCCGGAGAGCTTTTCTTGAAAATGTAGAAGTTGCCGCCGCCGGTCGGCGTTCCGCGGCTCTTCTTGGCCGGCAGCATGGCAACGCCGAAGTCGAACTTGGCCTTGTTCTTGACTACGGTGAGGTTGCCCGTCGAATGCCACATAATGGCGGTCTTGCCTTCGAGGAAATTCTTGCGGAGCGTTCCCCACTCGATGGTGCCCGACGGCATGACGCCGTGCTTGTTGCCCAGATCGCGCCAGAACTGTAGCGCTTCGACGGTAGCCGGCGCGTCGAAGAAGGTCTTGTTGCCGTCGGCGTTCATCAGGACCTGGCCGTTCTGCTTGGTCAGGGCGCCGAACATCCAGTAGGGATAGCCGGTGGACGGAATCATGGCGCCCCAGCGTACGGTCTGATCGCCGCTCTTTTTCACCAGCTTCTTGCCCATCGAAACCAGCTCGTCCCAGGTCTCCGGGGCTTTTGCGGGATCGAGGCCGGCGTCGCGGAAAGCGTCCTTGTTGTAGTACATGACGATCGTCGAACGCTGGAACGGAATGCCCCAGACTTTGCCCTGGGTCATGCCGTTTTCCATCAGGGACGGATAGAACTTCTTGAGCCAGGTTTTTTCTTCCGCCGTCTCGACGATATCGTCGAAAGCGACAATGGCTCCCTGTTCGATAAGCTCGTAAATGTCGATCGAAAACATAACCGACAGCTGGGCCGGTTTGCCGCTCTTCAGGGCCGCCAGAGCCTTGATTCGCGCGTCGTTGTAGTTGCCGGCATAGATGGCGTTGACCTTGATATCCGGGTTGGCCTTCATGAAGTCCGCGACCATGCTGTCGACGATCTTCGTCAGCGGACCGCCCACGGCAACCGGATAGTACATGGTCAACTCGACCGCGCCGGCGCCCGGTGCGTTCATCGAAAGGCCGAGCGCAAGCGCAGCGCCGCCGATCAGGGCTTTCAATTTTCGGAACATTTCCTTCTCCTCGTCGTGGTGAACGAAAACCGTGATGCCGGTTTCCGTTCGGTCAATTTTTGCATCGTGCGGTCCGGGCGTGCGCCGAATTCGGTCAAGCGGTGACCGAAAGCGCCGCAGCGCCCTGCTCACGGCGGCCATTCCCGGAATTGAAGATGTGGGTGTCGTCCGCCGACCATGTCAGGCCGATGGTTGCTCCGGAAGCAAATCCGAACCTTCCGGGCGTCCGTACCAACACCTCCTGCGCACCGATTTGCGCCGAAACGATCGTATCGGCTCCCAGATAGTCGCAAGAGTCGACGGTTGCCGGAACGCCGCCCGACGCCGCAACCCCGATATGCTCCGGGCGCACGCCCAATTCGTAGCCGTCGCCCGAACCGGCGACGACGGCAGGTCCGTCGCTCCCGGCGATGACGGCGGCGCCTCCGGCGTCGGAAAGCCGCAGGATGTTCATGGGCGGCGTGCCGATGAATTCCGCGCAGAACTTCGTCGACGGGCGGTCGTAGAGGCGGTCCGGCGTGCCGGTTTGCTCGATCCGGCCTTCGCGCATCAGGATAACCTTGTCGGCCATGCTCATCGCTTCGGTCTGATCGTGGGTGACGTAAACGACCGTCATCCCGAGGCGCTCCTGGAGCGCGCGGATCTCCACCCGCATTTCGTGCCGCAATTTCGCGTCCAGATTGGAGAGCGGTTCGTCCATCAGGCAGATGGAATTCTCCGCGACGATGGCCCGGGCCAGGGCCACCCGCTGGCGCTGGCCCCCGGACAGTTGGGACGGCTTGCGGTCCAGAAGCCGGTCCAGTCCGACCATTTCGGCGACCTGCGCCAGGCGGCGCTCCTGCTCCGCCCGCTCGACCCTGCGCACCTTGAGGCCGAACAGGATGTTCTGGCGGGTATCCAGATGCGGAAACAACGCGTAGGACTGGAACACCATGGATACCCGGCGTGCCGACGGCGGCTCATGGGACATGTCTCGGCCGTCGATCATCACCTTTCCGGACGTCATCTCCTCAAGACCGGCGATCATCCGCAGAGTGGTCGACTTCCCGCATCCGGAAGGCCCGAGCAGGACGACGAAAGTACCGCTGTCTACCGTGAACGAAATATCGCCGACGGCGACTGTCCTGCCCCAGGACTTGGTAACTTCGGTCAACTCTATGGCGGCCATCGGTTACGTTATGCGGGTAGAATCGTGAAACATTCGCGACTGTATCATGCGTGACCGCCAGGCGAATACGTCAACGTGGTAACGGCTTTCGGGGCGCGGCGCTTGGACGGTCGCTTTCCCGGAAACCGGCGTCTCCGCCGGCCGGTGCGGCCACGCCTAATCGGACAGCGCGGCGCCGGAGTCAAAGGAAATTACGGTTGTTTCTCAGGCCGCCCCTTCGAACAGCTCCCGCACCAGCCGTATCGCCATCTTGGTCGCGACGCGGCGGCGGTAGTGGCCGGGGGTGAAGGTGGTCTTCATCGACATGAGCTGGTCCTTGCACAGGTCGTCGATGCCCTGGACCGTTGCGTCGTCCAGCGCGCCGCCGGCCAGGTCTGCCGCGCCTTCGAGGAACACCGGACGCGGATTTGTCCCGGTGATCGCGATGCGCAGGTCGGCGAGCCGGTCGCCGTCGCGCGCCACCGCCGCCGCGCAGCCGGCCACGGGATACTCGATCGAGCGGCGGATGCGCACCTTGTCGTAGCCCGAGATCAGGTTGCCCGGCGCGGCGGCGCGGATGCGCAGCACGAATTCGCCGGGCCGGATCGCCATATAGTCGATGCCGTCGCCGGTCGAGCCGTCCTGCCGCGAATAGCCGATGAAGAAGTCGCGCATCGAAACCGTGCGCGCGCCGTCCGGGCCGAGCAGGTCGATCTCGCCGCCGAACAGCAGCATCGCCGGGGCGAGGTCGCCGGAATAGGTCGCGAAGCACACGCCCTTCGACTTGGGCGCGACGTGGCACATCTCGCCCAGTTCGGTCTTCAGGCAGTGGTCGTTGGCTTCGCGCCACCATTCGGACTGGTTGTAGTAGATGCAGCGCGTATCGAGGCAGATGTTACCGCCGACCGTGCCCATGTTGCGCTGGGTCGGCCCGGCGATCGAGCCGGCGGCTTGGGCGACCGCCGGGTAGAGGCGGCGGATTTCTGGGTGTTCGGCGACCTCGTACAGCCGGATCGAGGCGCCGATGACGAGGCCGTTCTCGCTGACGTCGATGCTCTTGAGATCGGCCAGGTCGTTGGTGTCGATCAGCACCGGTGGCGTCTCGATGCCGCGGCGGATGTTGACCAGGATGTCGGTGCCGCCGCCGATCATCCGGCTCTCCGGATGGGCCTGACGGGCGGCCAGTGCCTCCTCGACCGTCGCCGGCCGGATGACCTCGAAACCGTGCAGCGCGTCCATCAGGCGGCCTTCTTCTTGGCACCGAACCGGGCGGCCTTTTCGAGGGCGAGGAACACCTTGTCCGGCGTAATCGGCGTGTCGGGAAAGCGTATGCCGGTGGCGTCGTAAATCGCGTTGGCGACCGCCGGGATGAAGCTGCTGAGCGAGCCTTCGCCGGCCTCCTTGGCGCCATAGGGGCCGTGGGGATCGTTGGATTCGACGATATGGGTGTGGATCGGCGGCGAATCCTGGATCGTCGGCACCCGGTAGTCGAGCAGGTTGTTGGCGAGGTTGAGGCCGTTGTAGTAGCCGGTCTCCTCGCTCAGCGCCTGGCCCATGCCCATCCAGACCGAGCCCTCGACCTGGCCCTCGACGGTCAGCCGGTTGAGCGCCTTGCCGCAATCGTGGGCGACCCAGACATCGTCGACCGTGACCTCGCCGCTGGTCTCGTCGACCGTGACCTCGACCGCCTGGGCGGCGTAGGAAAAGCCCATCGTGCCGCCGATCGCGGCGCCGCGGTATTTCTTGCCGCCCCAGCTCTCGGGGATCGTGTTGTAGATGCCCTTGGTCGTGATCGTGCCGGTGTCGCGCAGCGCTTCCATGACCACTTCCTGGAAGGGGATGCCGGTATCCTGGCTGCCGGCGCGGTAATATTCGCCCAGCACCTCGATGTCCTCGGGATTGGCCTCCAGCTTGCGCGCCGCCGCCTCGACCAGGATCTTGCGCAGGTTCACGGCCGCTTCGAGCGTCGCGTTGCCGACATAGAAGGTGACGCGGGAGGAATAGGAACCGTTGTCCTTGGGCGTGACCTCGCTGTCGGCCGCAATCACCCGGATGCGGTCGATCGGCAGGCCGAGCACGTCGGCCGTGATCTGCGCGACCAGGGTCGACGAGCCCTGGCCGATCTCGGCAGCACCGGTCAGCACGGTGATCGCGCCGTCCCAGTCCAGCTTGAGATTGACCGTCGCGTGTGGCTCGCCGGTCCAGTTCACCGGCTTGGAGGCGCCGGAGATATAGTGGGAGGCGGCAAAGCCGATGCCCTTCTTCTTGCCCGGCCCGGGATCGGGCAGGCCCTTTGCCCGCTTTTCCTTCCAGCCGCTCGCCTCCTCGACCCAGTCGACGCATTCGGGCAGGCCGTAGGAATTGATCATCAGGTCGTTCTGGGTGAAGGCCGGCGCCTCGATATAGTTGCGCCGCCGCACCGCGATCGGGTCGAGGCCCAGTTCCTCCGCCATCTCGTCGAGCAGTGATTCGAACACGAAGCGCGTGTTGACCGTGCCGTGGCCGCGGAAGGCGCCGCAGGGCGGCGTGTTGGTGAGCACCCGCCGGCCGATATAGCGAACATTCTGCAGGTCGTAGATCGCGTAGAGCAGCGAGCCGGCATAGAGGATCGTGACGATGCCGTAGCTCGAATGGGCGCCGCCGCGCTGGTCGTTCTCCAGCTCGACGCCGGTGATCCGGCCGTCCTTCGCCATGCCGATCTTGAGCCGCAGGTCGGTCTCCGGCCGGCCGCGATGGGTGATGAAGGTCTCCTCCCGGGTCGTCAGCAGCCGCACCGCGCCGCCGATCTTGCGGGCGAGCAGGGCGGCGATCAGTTCGGGCTGCAACGTCTCGGTCCGGGCGCCGAAGCCGCCGCCGACATGGGGCTTGATGACCCGGATGCGGCCCTGGTCCATGCCGGTCACCTTGGCCAGCATCAGGTGGACGTAGTAGGGCACCTGGGTCGAGCACTGGCAGGTCAGCCGGTCGCGCAGCGGATCATAGGAGACCAGCGCGCTGTGCATCTCCATCTGGGCCTGGCAGACCTCGGCGGCATGGAAGTTCCGCTCCATAACCAGGTCCGAGCCGGCGAAGGCGTCCTCGACGTCGCCGAGCTCGAAGAACACGTCGCGCTCCAGGTTGCCGGGCCGGTGCTCGTGCAGGTCGACGGCGTCCTCGGCATAGGCGTCCTTGCAGCGGAAGTAGGCCGGCAGTTCCCTGACCTTCATCCGGATCTTCTTGACCGCCGCCTTGGCGATGTGGATGTCGTCGGCCGCGACGGCGGCGACCGGCTCGCCCTTGTAGCGCACCCGGTCGCGCGCCAGCGGGTATTCGCCGCGCGCGATCGGCAGGACGCCGAAGGTCTTGTCGCAGTCCGCGCCGGTCACGACGGCGCGGACGCCCGGCATCGCCTCGGCTTCCGAAGTATCGACCTCAAGCACTTCGGCATGGGCGTAGGGGCTGCGCAGGATCGCGGCCTCCAGCGCCTCGCCCTCGACGAAATCGGCGGTGTATTTCGCCGCGCCCGAAACCTTCTCCGGCCCGTCGACCATCGGGACGTATTCGCCGATGGAGCGCACCGGCTCGGCCGCGGCGGGATCGACGGGTTTGACCTGTTCGTTCATTGCTCCGCCTCCCCGTTACGCCACCCGGTCCGCCACCCGGTCCGGAAGCGGCGGGTAGGGCGCCGGCTCCTCGCCCCGCCGGCGCGCCGCGGCGTGGTGCACCGCATCCAGAATCTTGATGTAGCCGGTGCAGCGGCAGATGTTGCTGCCCAGCGCCTCGCGGATGTCGTCGTCGTCCGGCGCCGGGTTCCGGCGCAGCAGCGCCTCGGTCGCCATGACGAAGCCCGGCGTGCAGGCGCCGCACTGTGCGCCCAGCTTCATGTGGAAGCCTTCCTGCACGTCCGACAGCCGGCCGTTGTGCGCCAGGCCCTCGACCGTCTCGACCGACGTGCCGGCGACCTGGCCGACCAGGGTGAGGCAGGAGAGCTGCGCGCGGCCGTCGACCAGCACCGTGCAGGCGCCGCATTCGCCGCCGTCGCAGCCGGTCTTGGTGCCGGTCAGGCCGAGTCCTTCGCGCAGATAGTCGAGCAGCAGGGTGTTGTCCGGCACGACGCCGTCATGCGCCCGCCCGTTGAGGGTGAAACTGACGATCCGTTTCGCCATCGGTCCGGCTCCCGTCGCCGATTTGCGCAGTGATTCAAATAATCAGTAACACAAATTATTTGTCACCTCAATTAAATATGTCCGCCAGTTCCGGCGGCCCCGACTGAGGGCGGCGCCTGTGACGATATCGGCATTTGGCCCTCGCCGGCACGCGGGATAAGCCGGTTCTCCCTATCGAGAGGAGACCGCTCATGGCCGACCACGGCGCCTTCCATTGGAACGAACTGCTCACCGGCGACGTCGAGGACTGCAAGGCGTTTTTCGCCGAGGTCTGCGGCTGGACCTATGACGACGTCCCGATGCCGAATTTCACCTACACGGTCGCCAGGTCCGGCGACAGGATGGTCGCCGGCATCATGGACAAGGCGAAAACCGGCGCGCCGGACATGCCGAACCACTGGATGGCCTATATCGCCGTGGGCGATGTCGACGCCGCCGCCGCGAAGGTCGCCGGCGTTGGCGGCACGGTCCTCCAGGATTGCTTCGACGTCCCGAATGTCGGCCGCATCGCCATCGTCCAGGACCCCGGCGGCGCGGTGATCGGCCTGATGACGCCGTCGTAGGCGCGACAACCCCCGTGCCTTGATCCGGCCCGCGTTTCGGGCTTTGTTGCGGCGCTCCCGATAGCCGGAAAGAGGCCGCTGCCATGTCCGCCGGTTCCATCGCCAAAGCCGACCGCTATATCGAGACCGCCCGACGCTTTGCCGCCGAGGCCGTCGCCCCCCATGCCGCGGCGTGGGAGCGCGACCGGCGCGCGCCGCGCGAGGCCTTCGAGGCCGCGGCCGAGGCCGGGCTGATGGGCCTGCTGGTGCCCGAAGAGCTGGGCGGGGCCGGCCTCGACCTGTTCGCGATGGCGCGCATCATGGAGGTGCTGGCCGCCGGCGACCTCGCCTTCGCCTTCAGCCTCGTCGTGCACAACAACCTGGCCGGCAACATCGCGCGCAACGGCGCGCCGTACCATCACACTGCCCACCTGCCGGACCTGATCGCCGGGCGGCGCATCGGCGCCTTCCTGCTGACCGAACCGCAGGGCGGCAGCGACGCCGCCAACGTGCAGACGACGGCGGCGAAGACGGAAAGCGGCTGGCGCATCGACGGCGAGAAGGCCTGGGTGACCAGCGGCTCCCACGCCGACCTGCTCAGCATCTACGCCCAGACCGATCCGGCGGCGGGCCACCGGGGCGTCGCCTGCTTCCTGGCGGCGGCGGATGCGCCCGGCGTCGAGCGCCTGCCGGCCTACGCCATGCTCGGCGGCCACGCCCTGGGCGCCGGCGGTTTCCGCTTCGACGGGCTGGAGCTTGACGAAGCGGCCCATTTCATTCCGGCCGGGCGCGGCTTTGCGGCCGCGATGGAGGGCATCGACCTGGCGCGGGTCAACGTCGCGTACAGCGCTTGCGGCATGCTGCGGTCCGGGCTCGATGCGGCGATCGCCTTCGTCTCGCAACGCTCCCTGTTCGGCACGCGCAATACGGAAAAGCAGGGCATCCAATGGATCCTGGCCGACGCCGCCAGCGAACTGGAAGCGGCCTCGGCGCTGGCTGCGAAGGCTGGCGCGGCGCTCGCCGCCGGCGATCCGGACGGCAGGGTGCTGGCGGCCCATGCCAAGAAATACGCCACGCGGGTCGCCTTCGACCGGCTCAACGACTGCATGCAGGTGATGGGCGCCTGGGGCCTGACCCACGACCATCCGCTCGCCCGCCATCTGGCCGGGGCCAAGATCGCCCAGTATCTCGACGGCGCCAACGAGATTCAGAATGTCGTGATCTCCCGCGCCCTGTTCGGCGGTCGGGGCTGAAGGCCGAAAGCGCGCGATTGCGTGTGGGGCCGCGGAGCGCAACCGCGGCCCCGTCATTTCTCATCCGTCATTTCGACCGACCGAAGGGAGCGGAGAAATCTTTCCGCGCAGGTGCCTCGCCCCGGCTCGTCGCGGGAAAGATATCTCCGCTCCGCGGCCTTACAGGCCGCTCCGGTCGATATGACGGGAGAAGTGAACCGAACGGAGCGGCACAGGGAACTTCACCGCCGGACGATTTCGCTTGACCTGGACCGCGAACGGCGCGAGAGGGGCGCGCCTTTCATGCCTTCGCGTTAACGGGACGCAGCCATGACGGGGACGGACGCGCACTCGGGCCGGGCCTGGCCGCCGACGCCGGACTTCGACACCTGGCCGGTCGAGCATCTGCCGGCCGGGGCCACGACGGACGGCCGGATCGTCACCGTCGCGTGGGACGACGGCAGGGTCAGCCGCTATCACGCGATCTGGCTACGCGACAACGCGACCGAACCCGGCACCCACAGCCCGGTCACGCGCGAACAGGTCGGCCATCCCTGGGACCTGCCGGCGGACCTCGCCGTATCGGCGGCCGCGGTCGCGGAAAACGGCAGCATCGAGGTGACCTTCGCGCCCGAAGGCCGGACCGTCGCCTACCATCCTGGCTGGCTGCGCGCGCTCGACTATTCCAACGGCCGCCACGACGATCTCGGCGACATCGCGCCGACACACTGGGATCCCCGCCGCCTCGCAGCCCCGCCGACCTTCGACGGCCCGGCATGCATGGACCGGGACGGCGCCCTGCTGGAAGCGCTCGAAGCCCTGATGGAATTCGGCATCGTGCGCCTGCGCGGCGTGCCGACTGACGAAACGGCGGTGCAACGGGTCGCCGAGCGCATCGGCACGATCCGCAACTCCAATTTCGGCTTCCTGTTCGACGTGAAGACCGCGCCGGCGGACTCGCGCAAGGCCGCGGATTCCAACGCCTATTTTGCCGGCGCCCTGGCGCCGCACACCGATCTGGCGACCCGGGAATACGAACCCGGACTGCAATTGCTGCATTGCCTGGTCAACACGACCCGGGGCGGGCGGGCCGTCTATGTCGACGGCTTTGCCGTGGCCGATCGCATCCGGCGGACGGATCCGGATCTGTGGCGGGCGGTCACGCAGATCGAATGGACCTTCACAAACCGCTCTCCGGCCACGGACTATCGCTGGCGCGCGCCGCTGGTCGTGCTGGACGGGAACGGCGATCCCCGCGAAATCCGCGCCACGACCTTTCTGCGCGGCCCGCTCAACGTCGATTTCGACGATGTCGAGGCGGCCTATGCCGGCCTGCGCGCCTTCCAGACCCTCGCCGCCGGCGAAGGTTTCGCCATGACCTTCGACTACGCGCCCGGCGACCTGGTCGTCTTCGATAACCGGCGCGTCCTGCACGGCCGGACGGCGTTCGACGACGCGGTCGGCGAGCGGGCGCTCAAGGGCTGCTACATGGAGCGCGAGGAGGTGTTGAGCCGCATCCGGATCTTGCGCCGGGCAAAGCGCGCTAACCGCGCAGCTTGAAGCGCTGGATCTTGCCGGTTGCGGTCTTGGGCAGTGCGTCGACGAATTTCCACCAGCGCGGATACTTGTAGGGCGCCAGGCTGGCCTTGACGTGGCCATGCAGTTCTTCCTGTAGCGCCGCTTCGTCGTCGGTCACACCGTCGGCGCGCACCACCCAGGCTTCGGGCTTGACGAGGCCGGCCTCGTCGTCGCGGGCGACAATGGCCGCCTCCAGAACCTTGGGATGGCCGATCAGGCAGGCCTCGATCTCGACCGGCGAGGTCCAGATGCCACCGACCTTCATCATGTCGTCGGACCGGCCCTCGCAGACGAAGCAGCCGTCCTCGTCGGTCCTGTAAGTGTCGCCGGTATCGAGCCAGCCGCCGTCCAGCATGGTCGCCGCGGTTTTTTCCGGCAGGTTCCAGTAGCCGCGCGCCGTCGAGCCGCCCCGGATCTGCAGCGCGCCGGCTTCCCCGGCGGCGGCCGGCGCGCCGTCCTCGCCGACGATGCGCGCCTCGTAGCCGGGTATAACAAGCCCGCTCGTGCCCGGTTTCTGGATATCGCGCCGGTTGGAGATGAAGATGTACAACGCCTCCGTCGAGCCGATGCCGTCCAGGATCGTCGTGCCGGTCGTTTCCCGCCAGCGCCGGAAGATGTCGGCCGGCAGGGCCTCGCCGGCCGAGACGCACCAGCGGACGCTCGCCACGTCGCAGGCCGCGCCGCCGTCGATCGCCGCCAGTTGTGCGGCGTAGAGCGTCGGCACGCCGAAAAAGAGCGTTGGGCGGAAGCGCTCGAAAATGTCGAAAGTCATCTGCGGCGTCGGCCGTTCGGCGGCCAGCACCGCCGTGGCGCCGACCCAGAGCGGGAAGGTCATGGAGTTGGCCAGGCCGTAGGCGAAGAACAGCTTGGCGGCGGAGAAGCAGATATCGTCCTCGCCGACACCGAGCAGGTCCACGCCGTATTGCTGGCTGGTCACGACCATGTCGCGATGCCGGTGGATCGCGCCTTTCGGGAAGCCGGTCGAGCCGGAGGAATAGAGCCAGAAACAATCGTCGCCGGCTTCGCTGGGATACGGTTCGAGGCCGTCGGAGGCCTGCGCCGCCAGCGCCGCCGCCCGGTCCTGCCGCAGCAGATGCGCCGGCTTGTGGTCCGCCTGCGCGAGCGCATCGCGCACCGCGCCATCAAACTCGGGCGACCAGACGATGGCGGCAGCCGCCGAATCGTCGATCATGTAGCGGTAATCCTTCGCCGTGAGCAGCGTGTTGAGCGGCACCGGCACGATGCCGGCCTTGATGGCGCCCCAGAAGACGAAAAAGAATTCCGGGCAGTCCTTCACCACCATCAGCAGCCGGTCGCCGGTTTCGATGCCGAGGCCCCTCAGGGCATTGCCGTACCGGTTTACCCCGATGGCCAGTTGCCCGTAGCTGACCTCTTCGCCCGCCGTCGTCAGGATGGCGGACTTGGTGCTGCGGCCTTCCCCTATGTGCCGGTCGATGAAGGCCACGGCGGCGTTGAACGGCGCCGCGAAATCGAGGGCGGCGCCGTTAGCGCTGTCCGGAGTGACGGTGACGGTGTGGGCAGCCATCGCACGGCTCCTCGATACCGGTTGCGTTGCCGGGGCCGCGCGGCGAATTGCATCGCGCAGCCGGGTTTCCCCGGCTCTAGCACAGGGACATCTTCGGATTCACCGCGCAACACGGCGCGCCTGCAATCCTTCCGCTCCCCGACCCGCCGCCAGCATGTTTGCGCCTGCCGACGCTCCCGTCCATCCGTCCGTCCGCCGCTGGCTTCTGCTGGTGGCTGGGATGATCTTCGCCATGGTCGCGCTCGGCGGGCTGACCCGGCTGACCGAATCCGGTCTGTCGATGACCGAATGGCGGCCCCTGTTCGGCTGGCTGCCGCCGATGGGCGACTCCGCCTGGCAGCAGCTGTTCGACCTCTACAGGGAGACGCCGCAGTACCGGCAGGTCTTCCCCGACCTGACCGTCGGCGGCTTCAAGGCGATCTTCTGGCTGGAATATCTGCACCGGCTGTTCGGCCGGCTGATCGGCGTCGTCTTCCTGGCCGGCTTCGTCATCCTGCTGCTGCGCCGCCGCCTGCCGCGCCGGCTGGTCCCGCCGCTGGCCGCGCTGTTCGTCCTCGGCGGCCTGCAGGGCGCGCTCGGCTGGTACATGGTCGCCAGCGGACTGGTCGACCGGCCCTCGGTCAGCCACTACCGGCTCGCTGCCCATCTCTCCCTGGCGATGATCCTCTACGCCTGGACCGTCTGGCTGATCGCCCGGATGAACCGGCCGGCAAGGCCGGCGGCCGATGCGGCGGCCGGCGGCAGCGGGCTGGCGGTCGCCGCCTACGGTTCGATCGCGCTGACCGTCGTGTTCGGCGCCTTCGTCGCCGGCCTCGACGCCGGGAAAATCCACAACACGTTTCCGCTGATGGGCGGCGCATTGGTGCCGGCGGACTATCTGCGGCCGGGCGGCGGCCTTGCCGAATTCGTCGCCAATCCGGTTGCGGTGCAGTTCAACCACAGGGTTCTGGCGATCCTGAGCGTCCTGCTCGTCCTCGCCCTGTGGTGGCGGACACGCGGGCAGGGCGGCGCGGAGGAACGGCGATGGGCCGGTTGGCTGCTCGCCGCCGCGCTGCTTCAGACGGCGCTCGGCATCGCGACGCTGCTCCTGTACGCGCCGGTCTGGCTGGCCGCGCTGCACCAGGCCGGCGCCATGCTGCTGGTCACCGCCGCCGTCCTGCACGCCGCCGCGCGGCGGCGCGGTCAAGGCGTCTGAACACCGGGCGGACGCTCTACAGCAACCCCAGCGAGCGGAAGGAAGTGTCGCCCTCGGCCGAGACGATCAGGTGGTCGAGCACGACCACGCCGATGGGCGCCAGGGCGTCCTTCAGCGAATTCGTCATCCGGATGTCCGCTTCGCTCGGCGCCGGGTTGCCCGACGGGTGGTTGTGGACCAGCAGGACCGCCGTCGCGCCCCGGTTCAGCGCCCCGTGCGCGACTTCGCGCGGATAGACCGGCGTGTGGTCGACCGTGCCGCGCTGGACGATCTCGTCGTCGATCATCCGGTTCCGCTTGTCGAGATAGAGCACGCGGAACTGCTCGACCGGCTCCCGGCCCATGGCGGCGCGGCAGAAGCCGACGACCTTGCGGTAGTTGTTGAGCACCGGGCGGCCCGACGCCTCCTGCCGCGTCAGCCTTACGCCCGCCGCCGCGGCCGCCTTGATCGCCGCCGCGGCGGCCGGGCCGATGCCCTCGGTCCGCAACAGGTCGGCCGGGCTCGCGGCCAGCACGTTGCCGAGAGAGCCGAACTCCGCAATCAGGCGCTTCGCCACCGGCTTGACGTCGCCGCGCGGGCTGGCGGCGAACAGGATCAGCTCCAGCAGCTCGTAATCGGGCAGGGCGTCCGCTCCGCGGTCGAGGAAACGGCGGCGCAGCCGTTCCCTGTGGCCGCCGAGGGACTTGTCCTTCGGATCGAAATCGGGCACGGCGTCGCGGTGCAGCGCGCTCTCCGCGCCCTTGCACGGGCCGGACTCCGGCCAGCAATGATCGAAATCGCGCAACATCATCGGATATATACCCGGAACGTTCCGGAAACTTCAACCGATTTTATGCACTTCGGGGGGAATTCAGGCCGCGCGTTCGGCCGGCTCGTAGGGCGGCTTCTGCCAGCCGCGCGGCGAGCCGGTGAAGATTTCCGGGCCGTCCGCCGTGACGCCCAGGGAATGTTCGAACTGGGCGGACAGCTTGCGGTCGCGGGTCACGGCGGTCCAGCCGTCCTGCAGGATCTTCGTCGCCGGGCCGCCGGCGTTGATCATCGGCTCGATGGTGAAGAACATGCCTTCCTGGAGCACGAGTCCGGCGCCCGGCTCGCCATAGTGCAGGACGCTTGGCGCGTCGTGGAACACCGTGCCGAGGCCGTGGCCGCAGAAGTCGCGCACGACCGAGAAACCCTGGCTCTCTGTATAGGTCTGGATTGCGGCGCCGATATCGCCGAGGGTGGCGCCCGGCCGCACCGCCGCGATCCCTTTCATCATTGCCGCCCAGGTGACCTCGATCAGCCGCTCGACCCGCACGCC
The DNA here is from genome assembly GCA_028819475.1 of Rhodospirillaceae bacterium. Classification (NCBI taxonomy): domain Bacteria; kingdom Pseudomonadati; phylum Pseudomonadota; class Alphaproteobacteria; order Rhodospirillales; family Rhodospirillaceae; species Rhodospirillaceae bacterium. Next base: position 317,720 of record JAPPLJ010000050.1, on the reverse strand, counting down.
GACCCGGCCGACCGGGAACATGCGGCTGGTGTCGCCGTGCCAGCCGTCGAGGATCACCGTGACGTCGATATTCAGCGAATCGCCGTTCCGCAGGACTTTCCGTTCGTCCGGGATGCCGTGGCAGACGACATGGTTGACCGAAGTGCAGATCGATTTCGGGAACCCGCGGTAGCCGAGCGGCGCGGGGGTCGCGCCGTGGTCGCGGATGAAGTCGTGGCACAGCCGGTCGAGTTCGCCGGTCGTGACGCCGGGCTCGACATAGGGCGTCACGAAATCCAGGGTTTCCGCTGCGAGGCGGCCGGCCCGGCGCATGCCGTCGAAATCGGCGGCGTCGTGCAGCTTGACCAAGGTGCGGGAGCCGCCGGTCTTGTCGAAAAGGACGTCGGTTCTCATGGCGCCGGGAGAGTATGTTGCGCTGCGAAAAATTAAAACCTCATATCCCGACCGGCAAGGGCCGGCGCACGGCGATCTCCTCCGGCGTCACCCGGCAATCGACGGCGCGGAAGTCGACTCCGGCAGCCTGCGCATCCCGGGCCGCTTCCGCATAGGCCGGGTCGATATCCGCGGCCAGGCGCACCGCTTCGCAGTCCCCGCGCTGCACCAGATAGAGCAGCATGGCCCGGTCGCCACCGGCGCGGACCGCCGCCAGTTCGCGCAGGTGCCGGGCGCCGCGCACCGTCACCGCGTCGGGAAATTCGCCGATATGGGGCGCCGCCGCCGACCGGCGCAGGGTCACGCTCTTGACTTCGAGGAAGCAGCGCCGGCCGTCGTCGCCGGTGAGCAGGAAATCGACCCGCGAACCGCTGCCGTAGCGGACCTCCCGACGGATCGACGGCCCGGCGAGGGCGGGATCGACCAGTCCGGCGCGCAGCGCCTCTTCGACAACGGCGTTCGCCCGGCCGGTGTTGATGCCGACCAGGCTGCCGGTATCGGCGTCGCGCACCAGTTCCCAGGTCCATCGCAGCTTGCGCTTCGGGCCGGCGGCCGGCGACAGCCAGACTTCGGCGCCCGGCTCCGCCAGTCCTGCCATCGAGCCGGGATTGGGACAGTGGGCGACGACCCGCCCGCCCGATTCCAGGTCGACATCGGCCAGGAACCGCTTGTAGCGCCGGACCAGCGCGCCGCGGATCAGGGGAGCGGGGAATTGCATGGCGTCCGGTTTATGGCGATCGCTTCGGGCCGGCAAGCGGCCCGGCGGCCGACGCCGGGCGGGACGGGTTCAGTCCGCTGGCGGCTTGTCCGTTGCAGGCCGCGTCCGAGGCGCTATTCTCCGCCGCGCAACCGAAGGCGCATCGACCGGGATTAGATGTCCAGCACCAAGACCGAATACACCGCCTGCCTGATCGTCATCGGCAACGAGATCCTGTCGGGGCGGACGCGCGACGCCAATCTCCAGTATCTCGCCGGCAGGCTGAACCGCTGGGGGATTCAGCTGCGCGAGGCGCGGGTCATTCCCGATATCGAGCGGACCATCGTCGAGACGGTGAACCATTGCCGCCGCGCCTTCGACTACGTCTTCACCACCGGCGGCATCGGGCCGACCCACGACGACATCACGGCGGCCAGCGTCGCGAAGGCCTTCGGCGTCGGGCTGGTCAAGGACCCCAAGAGCTTCGCGCTGATGGCGGCGCGCTACGAGACACCGGAGGAATTCAACGAGTCGCGCCGGAAAATGTGCTTCATCCCGGATGGCGCCGTGCCAATCGAGAATTCCGTCTCCGTCGCGCCGGGGTTCCAGATGGAGAATGTGTTCGTGCTGGCCGGCGTGCCCTCGATCATGCGGGCGATGGCCGACACGTTGCAGAACCGGCTGATCGGCGGCGCGCCGGTCCGGTCGCGCGCGATGGGCTGCCATCTGCCGGAAGGCGCGGTCGCCGGGGGCCTGGCGGAGATACAGGAGCGCTGGCCCGGCATCGACATCGGCAGCTATCCCTTTTACCGGGAAGGGAAATTCGGCACGAGCCTGGTGCTGCGCGGCACCGAGCCGGCGGCGCTCGACGCCGCCTATGCCGCGGTGGCGGACATGGTGACCGGGCTGGGCGGCAAACCGGTGCCGGAAGACGATTGAACCTTAAGCGGACCGGCGGGCGAAGGCGCGCGGTCTACCGTTTGCGGTTTCTCTCCGCGCGCCGCAGCAGCGCGGCGACGACGAGGCCGATGATCCAGCCGGCGAGCGGCACGGTGAAGATGAAATCGAACAGGACATGCCCGGTATCGCCGTTCGTCGCGATCACGATCCCGGCCATCCAGACCGCCGACAGGACATAGCCGATGCGCTGGACCGGCTCCTTCCGCCGCCACCAGGGGAGCGCGTCGGGGGAGGGGTCTTGCGGATCGGCCATTCGAGCCAGGTCGGTTCGTTCGCGGGCGGCGGGCAGGGTGCGTCCGAGGCTTACCGGCCCGGCGCCGGTTGCGCAACGCCGGACAAAGGACTTACCTATCCTTCGCCGCAACCGGCTGCGGCACGGGCCCGCTTGGTGGAATCGGTAGACACGAGGGACTTAAAATCCCTTTCGCGAAAGCGAGTGCGAGTTCAAGTCTCGCAGCGGGCACCAGCTTTCCGATGCGCCGCTCGCCGCAATCCGTCGGCGTTCTACGCTGCTGCAATTCGTTCGATCTTGATCTTGCGTTCCAGATCGCGGGAGCGGGACAGATCGAACGCCAGTTGCATGCCGAGCCAGGTCTCGGGCGTCGAGCCGAAGGCCTTCGACAGCCGGTAGGCCATCTCGATCGATACGGCTGCCTTTTCGTTGACCAGATTGGAGAGCGTCTGGCGCCCGACGCCGAGCCGCTTCGCCCCTTCCGTGACCGACAGGCCGAGGGGCTTCAGGCAATCTTCGCGCACGATGGCGCCGGGATGCACCGGGTTCTTCATGGCCATGACGTGCGCTCCTGACGGTCGTCCTTGGTTATAATCCATATTGGACTGCGCGTCAGTCGCCGAACCCGAAATTCGCCCCATAATCGTCAACGAGAGGCGAGTTTCGCCCATCAAATCCAGTTCAGGGTCAGGAGCTTCTGGCGGGCGCCCTGTTCGAGCGGCGAGTCCGGCTTCGGCAGCGCCTTCTCCGGCTTCTCACGTTCGGCATAGCCCATCGGGGCGGGGGCGAGGGCGACGATCTGGCTATAGAGGTTGTCGAAGCGGCTGCGCGGCTCCTCGCCGAAGATCGGGTCGTCGTTGGCGCTGAAAGCGGCCTCGATCGGGGCCCAGTCTTCTTCGGTCAGCACCTCCTGCGCCCGCGGCATGACCTCGACGCCTTCCTTGCGGCCGTGCGCCCGTTCGAAATCGACGTAACTGTCCACGGCGTCGGCGAACGCCTCGAATTTGGCCGCGCCGTCGCCCTGCCAGCGTCCGTTCCACAGGGTCTGCAGTTCGGCGGCCCGGTCCTTCAGGTCGCTGACCCGTTCCTCGCCTTCCTCGTGCTGGGCCAGCAATTCGGAAATCACCGGATCGAGATCCGGCGCGCGCGCCAGGACCGCAGGAAACAGGTAGGTATCCTCCTTGGGATGATGGAACCGGTTCGGGAAGGAAGTCAGGTAATCCAGGACGGCGTGGATCATGGCGAAGGGCGGCACGATCGCGCCCCTGCGCGCCTCGCCGACCGTGTGCTTCAGGCAGAACAGCACCGCACTGATCGCGCGGTGTTCCCGTTTCAGGATATCGAGGGCGGCCTGCGACATGGCAATGCTCCGGGCAATACTCCGGTTGGGCGTGCGCCCGTCCGCCGGGCGGTCCGGACGCACGCCCCGGTTTCGGCATTCAGGCGGGAATCGTTGCTGAAGCGGGCGCGCGCCGCATTGATGTGAATCAAGACGGGGTGGGTCAGGTTGCCGCCGCACGCCTTGGTTCAGGCGGCCAGCATGCCTTCCAGCCGCCGGCGGACCAGGAATTCGGCCTCGGCCATGATGCCGTCGATCAGTTCCTTGCAGGTCGGGATGTCGTGGATCAATCCGGCGACCAGGCCGCAGCTCCAGGCGCCGGCATCCATGTCGCCCTTGAGCATCACCCTGGGATAGACGCCCATCACCTCGTCCATGATGTCGTCGATCCGGATGCTGTCGCCGAGGGTCCGCTCCTTTTCCAGAAGTCGTTCCACCGCCGCGTTGGTCAGCACCCGCTCGGTGTTGCGCAGCGGCCGCATCACCAGCCTTGTGTCCAGCTCCGTCGCGGCGACGATCGCCTGCTTCACCCTATCGTGGACCGGCGCCTCTTTGGTCGCGATGAAGCGGGTGCCCATGTTCATGCCGTCCGCGCCCATCGCCAGCGAGGCGACGAGGCTGCGCGCATCCGCCATGCCGCCGGACGCGACGAACGGGATGGTCAGCTCGTCGGCCGCCCGCGGCAGCAGGATCATGTTCGGGATATCGTCCTCGCCCGGATGGCCGCCGCACTCGAAGCCGTCGACCGAAACCGCGTCGCAGCCGATCGCCTCCGCCTTGAGCGAATGGCGCACCGAGGTGCATTTGTGGATGACCTTGATGCCGTTTTCCTTGAGCTGCGGCAGGAACGGCTGCGGGTTGCGCCCGGCGGTCTCGACCACCTTGATGCCGCCTTCGATAATCGCCGCCATATATTCGTCGTAGGGCGTGTCGCGAAACGAGGGCAGGATCGTCAGATTGACGCCGAAGGGCTTGTCGGTCATGCCGCGGCAGCGGACGATTTCCTTCGCCAGGTCTTCCGGCGTTTCCTGGGTGAGGCCGGTGATGATGCCGAAGCCGCCGGCGTTGGAGACCGCCGCCGCCAGTTCGGCGAAGCCGACATAGTGCATGCCGCCCTGGATGATCGGGTGCTCGATGCCGAGCATTTCGGTGATGCGGGTCTTCATGGCGCGGGCGGTCCTTCGGCGGCGGCGGCTGTTCGGTCGCGGCCCGGTTTAGCCCGGAAACGGCAGCCGCCGATTTCAACAAAATGTCGCGAGGCGGGCGCCGCCCCGCGGCCCCGCTTGATTTTCGCGGCCTTCGCCCATAGGTGAGGCGCGCGAAACCGCGACCCCATCGTCTAGTCAGGTCAGGACGTCACCCTTTCAAGGTGAAAACACGGGTTCGAATCCCGTTGGGGTCACCATCGCGCAATTCCGGTCAGGTTCGGTGGCGCCCGTTCGTTTTGCCCTGGGGATTTTCCGAAGCATCGCCGGTCTCGCGCGCGTCCGGCGTTCAACGGTAGAATGACCGGGGCTAGAATGACCGGGGGCGCCCGGGCAGCGCCCGGCCTCTCGCTTCGGACGGAACGCTGACACCCGCCATGCCGCTCAAATCCGACAGCCCGGAACCGCCCCCGTCGGCGCGCTGGAACGGGCGCTTCTCCATCACGATCACGCTCGCGACGGCGATCTCCCTGCTCGTCCTGGTCTCGGTCGGCAGCGTGCTCGGCGTCGGCGTCTGGCTGGCGGGGAAGAACACGTTCGCCCTGATGGGCCAGAACGCCAACCAGGGCATCGCCAACGCGGTGGCCCGCCTCGAACAGCACCTGCGCCCGGCCGAGGACCAGGCGCGGTTCATCGCGCGGCGAATCGAAAAGGGCGAGATCGACCCGAAGGACGGCGCGGCGTTCGGCCGCCTGCTCACCGGCGCCCTCGCCGGCGTCCGGCAGATCGAGGCCGTGTCCTTTTTTGACGAGCGGCTGGTCGCGTTGACCGCCGCGCGGCGCGAAGGCGAAAATATCGAAGTTCACGAGGCCGACCTGTCGCGCGACCCGCAGATCCGCCGACACCGCCCGATGTTGGCCGGGGACCCGCAATGGGTCGCGCCACTCTGGCGCGATGAGCACAAGAAAACCTTCTTCAACCTCGTCCATCCCGTCCGCCGCGACGGCAGGCCGATCGGGGCCGTGGTCGCGATCGTCTCGATCCGGGAACTGTCGGCCTTCGTCCGCAGGATCGGCAAGGCCGATCCGGGCACCCGGTTCATCCTGTACGGCCGCGACCGCGTTCTGGCCCATCCGCTGATGGCGCGCGGCTATCCGGGCGGCTCGGTGGCGAACCCTCTGCCCCGTCTGACGGACTTCCGCGATCCCGTTCTGGCGGCGATGTGGCAGCAGGAAGGCCGCTTCGATCTCGTCACCCCGCTTGCGCAGGATACGAACGGCCACAGGATCCGGATCGGCGATCAGGAATATATCTTCGTCTTCCGCCGCCTGCACGGTTTCGGGCCGAAACCGCTGATCGTGGGCACCTATTTCCACATCGACGATGTCTCGACTGTGTGGCGGCGGATGACGGTCTCGATCGCTATCGGTGTCGCCGCCCTGCTGCTGGCCATCGTCGCCGCCGTGATCCTCGGCCGGCGCATCGCCCGGCCCATCGTGCGTTTCTCCGCGGCGGCCGGGCAGGTCCGCGATCTGAACATCGGCGAGATCGGCGACCTGCCGGGCAGCGTGTTCCGCGAACTCGACCAGCAGGCCAAATCCTTCAACGCCATGCTGCGCGCCCTGCGCTGGTTCGAGCTCTACATTCCCCGGAAGGTGGTCGAGCGGCTCGTGAAGCGCGGCGAGATGGACGACACGATTTCCTCGGCGCGCGAGATCACCGTCATGTTTACCGACATCGCGGGCTTTTCCTCGGTGTCGGAAGACCTTTCGGCGCCCGAGGTTGCTGCCCTCGTCAACCGCCATTTCGAGATCGTCGCCGGTTGCATCGAGGCCGAGGACGGCACGGTTGACAAGTTCATCGGCGATTCCGTGATGGCCTTCTGGGGCGCGCCGGACGCGCAGCCCGACGCCGCCGAGAGGGCCTGCCGGGCGGCATTGGCGATCGCCGACGGCATCCGGGCGGAGAATGTCCAGCGCCGGGCCGCGAGCGAGGCGCCGCTGGGCATCCGCATCGGCATCCATTCGGGCAGCGCCACGGTCGGCAACATCGGCTCGCCCGGCCGCATCAACTACACGATCATCGGCGATGCGGTGAATGTCGGCCAGCGCCTCGAGCAGCTCGGCAAGACGCTCTGTCCCGAAGGCAGCGAGACCGCGATCCTGATCAGCGGCGAGACCGCGGCCGGGCTGGGGCCGGAGTTCGCGCCGAAGCCGGCCGGCCGCCATCGCGTCAAGGGCCGCGCCGGCGAGGTCGACGTGTTCACGCTGGGCGACTGAGGGCCCGCGGCGGGTCCGGAATTCGGCGGATCGCGGCGCGGCGCGGAAATCCTCTGCAATCCGGCGAGTCTTTGGTACAGAAGTGCCGCGCCGGGCCCGAAGGCGGGTCGGCGCATAGCGGGAACGACAGGCTAGGCAGGGAAACGATGCTGGAGCTGTATCACCACGGATCGTCGGTCTGCGCCGCAAAGGTGCGGCTGGCACTGACCGAAAAGGGGCTCGAGTGGACCGGTCATTATCTGGACATCCTCAAGGGCGACCAGTTCGCGCCGGAATACCGCAAGCTCAACCCCAAGGCCGTGGTGCCGACTCTGGTCCATGACGGCACGGTCATCGTCGAATCCACCGTGATCTGCGAATATCTCGACGAGGTCTTTCCCGACCCGCCGCTGATCCCGGCCGATCCGGTGCAGCGCGCGAAGATGCGCTGCTGGACCAAGGCGGTTGACGAGGAGGTGCACCGCGCCTGCGGCCCGCTCACCTTCATGGCTTCGCATCGCCATACGCTGATGCGCCTCGGGCCCGAGAAGCTGGAGGAATTCCTGCAAAGCACGCCGGCCGATTCGGTGACGTCGGACTGGAACGTCCGCAAGCGCGGCTATATCGAGCAGGGCTTCGATGCGCCCGACGCCAGCCGCATCGTGCATCTCTACGACCGCTATCTCGCGAAGATGGAGGCCGATCTCGTCGGCGGCCCGTGGCTGGCCGGCGACGCCTATACCCTCGCCGACGCCGGCATGACGCCCTATCTCGCCCGGCTCGACATGCTGCAGATGCAGGCGATGTGGACCGAAAGCCGGCCGCGTCTGACCGACTGGTTCTCCCGGATCCAGGCCCGGCCGAGCTACGCCGAGGCGATCGACCGGTGGATCCCGGACCATCTGCGCAGCGACCTGAACACCTTCGGCGGGCAGAACTGGCCGTCGGTGCGGGACATACTTGCCGCCTGACATGCCCGCCGAGCCCGCCGGCGCCGCGATCCTGGCGATCGACCAGGGCACGACGAGCAGCCGGGCCATCGCCTTCGACCTCGCCGGCGGCATCGTCGCCAGTGCGCAGCAGCCGCTGCCCCAGCATTTCCCGCGCGACGGCTGGGTCGAGCAGGACCCGGAGGACATCTGGCGCACGGTGCTGGAAACCGCGCGGCAGGCGGTAGCCGAAGCGCAGGGCAAGGGCTTCGCCGTCGCCGCCATCGGCATCGTCAACCAGCGCGAGACAACGGTCGTCTGGGACCGTGGGACCGGCCGGGCGATCCATAACGCCATCGTCTGGCAGGACCGGCGCGGCGCGGAGCGCTGCCGGGCGCTGGTAGGGGCGGGCGCGGCGCCCGCGATCCGCAAGACGACCGGGCTGGTGCCCGATTCCTATTTCTCGGCGACCAAGCTGGAATGGCTGCTCGGCCATGTCGACGGCGCCGGCGCGGCGGCGCGCAACGGGGAACTCGCCTTCGGCACGGTCGACAGTTTCCTGCTCTGGCGCCTGACCGGCGGCGCGGTCCACGCGACCGACGCGACCAACGCCTCGCGCACCATGCTGTTCGACATCGAGGCGCAGGGCTGGGACGGCGCCCTGTGCCGCGAATTCGGTGTGCCGGACGCGGTGCTGCCGGAGGTGCGGGACAGCGCCGGCGCGTTCGGCACGGCCGGCCCGGAGATATTCGGCGCGGCCATTCCCGTGACCGGCATTGCCGGCGATCAGCAGGCGGCGCTGGTCGGGCAGGGATGCCTGACGCCGGGCATGGCCAAGAGCACCTACGGCACCGGCTGCTTCATTCTGGTCAACGCCGGCCGCGACCGGCCCGAACCCGGCGAAGGCATCCTGGCGACCGTCGCCTGGCGGCTCGGCGGCGAGACCGTCTATGCCGTCGAGGGCGCCATCTTCAACGCCGGCACCGCCGTTCAGTGGCTGCGCGACGGGCTGGGCGTCATCGCTGACAGCGCGGCGAGCGAGGCCCTGGCCGCCGGCCTGGCGAACAATGGCGGCGTCTATCTGGTGCCGGCCTTCACCGGCCTCGGCGCGCCCTGGTGGGACGCCGGCGCGCGCGGCGGCCTGTTCGGCCTGACGCGGGATACCGGCGCCGCCCACCTTGTCCGAGCGGCGCTGGAGGCCTGCGGCTACCAGACCGCCGACCTGCTGGAAGCCACGGGAAGCCCCGAAGGCGGCAATGGTTCGGGATCGGGGGCGGGACGTCTACGCGTCGACGGCGGCATGGCGGCCAACGACTGGCTGATGCAGTTCATCGCCGACATCGCCGGCGCCCCGGTTGAGCGCCCGGCGGTGACCGAAACCACGGCGCTCGGCGCCGCCCTGCTCGCAGGCGTCGGCGCCGGCCTCTACGGCTCGCTCGAAGAGGCGGTCGCCGCCGCCTGGCGCGCCGACCGTATTTTCACGCCGTCGATGGCCGCAGACTGCCGCCGCACGCTCCGCGCCGGCTGGCGCGCCGCGGTGGACCGGGTGCGGAGCGAATGAACCATGAGGCCGGTCCTCGCGTTCTTCGCAACTTGTTCGATCTGTCTCGCCGCGGCCTCACCGCACGCTTATGCCGGGGCCTTGCGGCTCGAGAACGCCCACCGCGCCGTGTGGAAGGTGCATGACGCCCTGTCCCCGAAGGCCGGAAAAACAGGCACATTCGATCAGGGAACGGCATTCGCGATCGGACCGAATCGGATGCTCACCGCCTTTCACCTCCTGCTCGGTTTCGTCGAACCGGACGGCGCCCCCGGCCATATCGAAGACCATATCGAATTCGTCCAGGCCCACGGCGAAAAGAGGTGGGCGCTCCGGGTGAAAAGGGTGCTCGCCGTGGACCTCGCCCACGACCTGGCCCTCCTGGAAACGGAGAAAGGCGCCGGCGGCTACCTCGACTTCGCGGACGGGGATCTGCCGGCCCCCGACGAGCGGTTGAACATTCTCGGCTATCGGGGACGCGCGTTCGCGTGGATGAAGCCGGCACGGGGCGTCGCCTATGCCAACGATTTCTTCTTTCTGGTTCCGACCGGCACATCGGAACTGAAAGGCCTGAGCGGCGGCGCCCTCGTGACCGGCGAGGGGCGCGTTGCGGGCATGGCATTCTACGCCAACGCCAATATGCTCTTCGCGGTGCGGCCGCGGCACATCCGCAGCTTCGCCGCCGGAAAGACCGGAACCCGGTGCGATCTGCATCCGAACCTGAACGCCTGCCTGATGGCCGGCGTCGAAGACGTGAGAAGAATGGCGGCGAACGGGCATCTCCTCGCCCAATTCGAACTGGGCCGCGAATACAGCTTCGCTGCCATGATCGACAAGCGGGCGGAACCGAGCGTCGCGCTGCTGGAGCGGGCCGCAGACCGCGGTCTTGCCTGGGCGGCGTTCAAATTGGCGTTCCGGTATATCCGAGGCATCGGGGTCGGGAAGGATCTGGGGAAAGCCTTTCGCTACATCGAACGCGCCGCGAAAAAGGGTTTCCCGCCCGCCATGTACTGGGCCGGCCGGTTTCTCCGCAACGGATGGGGGGTGCCGAAGACCCCAGCCCTGGGCGACTACTGGATGAGACGGGCCGCCGGGAGCGGATATGCTTTGGCGGAGACCGATCCGAAGCGGGACCGCTAGCCTGCCAGGCGCGGCCGCGTTGGAGCGGATACGGAGTGGGGGTCAGGCCGGATTTCTCCCCCACTTCCCGTCATATCGACCGAAGCGAACCGGAGGTTCGCGGAGCGGAGATATCTTTTCCGCGCTGTACCGGTGTCATTGTTCCGCAGCGAAAGGATTTCTCCACTCCGCGGCTGCGCCGCTCTGGTCGAAATGACGGCCGTGAAATCGGATTGGGGCGCTGACCTACCGCGAAACTGCGGAGAAATTTACCCCGCCCGCTCCAGAATCGTCACGGCGCAGGCGGCTTCGTCGAAGCCGATGACGCCGCCGCCGTTTTCCGACAGGGCGAGTTGCGCGCCCGCGACCTGGCGGGCGCCGGCCTCGCCGCGCAATTGCCGGGCGAGTTCGTAGATCATCGACAGGCCGGTCGCGCCGACCGGATGGCCCTTCGAGACCAGCCCGCCAGAGGTGTTGATCGGGATGCGCCCGCCGATCGCGGTTTCGCCGCTCTCGACCAGTTCGCCGCCCCGGCCGAACTCGGCGAAGCCCATCATCTCGGCCTGGTAGATCTCGCAGAAGGCGGTCGCGTCGTGGACCTCGGCGACGTCGATGTCCTGCGGGCCGACGCCGGCCCGGGCGTAGGCCTTCTGCGCCGCAACATGGGACAGGCCGGGTTCGTCGAGCCGCCGGTATTTGCCGCCGGCCAGTTCGCAGGCCCGGATGCGGATGGCGCGGTCCTGCACCCCAGCCGGCTGGCCGCGCAGGAAATCCTCCGAACAGACCAGCACCGCCGCAGCGCCGTCGCCGACCGGCGAGCACATGGCCCGGGTCAGCGGCCAGCTCACCGGCCGGTCGTTCAGCACGTCCTCGACCGAAAGCTCGAAGCTGTATTGCGCCTTCTCGTTCTGCGCGCCGTTGCGGTGGTTCTTGGCCGCGCCGGCCGCGATCTGGCGCTGCGTCGTGCCGTGGGCCTTCATGTGATAGCAGGCCTGCATGGCGTAGGTGTCCATGAACACCGTGCGGTCCGGCCCTTCCTCGAACGGCTTGCCGGCCTCCTCGCCGGCCTCGGCGTAGTAATTCCGCCATTCCTCCGGCGTCAGCTGGTCGATCGCGGCCCGGTAGACCGCCATCGTGTCTTCCGGCGCCTGCGGGTTGAACAGCTTCTCGACGCCGATGGCGAGGCTGACGTCGCACTCGCCGGAGAGGATATCCTTCCATGCGCCGTGCAGCGCCATCTGGGCCGAGGCGCAGCCGCCCTCGACGTTGACCATCGGCACGCGTTCCGGGAACAGGCCCTCGCGCACCAGCGGCGTGAACAGGATCTGGCCGCGGATCGAGGCCTGGCCGTCGACCCACAGGCCGCAGTTGGAGAACCAGCCGAATTCGATGGCGTCGCCGGTCTCCATGCCGGCGTCGGCAAGCGCGCCGCAATAGGCTTCGCGGGCGAGATCGCGATAGCTTTTTTCGGGTGCGCGCTCGAAGCGGGTCGAACTGGCGCCAATGATCCAGGCGTCGGTCATGTCAGGGGCCTCCGCAGGTCGGGGCAGGGGGCGCGCGCCGGTCAGCCGGCCGACGACCAGACCAGGCGCGGCTGCCGCTCGACCGCGCCGATCACCTCTTCGAGCGACGGGGACTGCGTGATCTCCTGCGGCCCGGCCTTGAGCACGAACAGGCCCGGCCGGTCCTTGTGGCCCGCCGTCTTGGTTATGGCGTATTCCGGATGTTCGGCGGCGCAGCGGTAGAAGGAGACGGTCGCCTGCGTGGCGTCGTGGTCGATGGCGTAGTCGCGCCATTCGCCGTTAACGACGCGCCGGCTGTAGAGCGAGAGCAGCTTGCAGAGCTCGGACCGGCTGAAGAAGGTGTGGCGGGATGCGGGCGGAGGCCTTACGGGGGCGGAGGGTGGATGGCGCGTCCCGGATGCCGGAGCCCTGTGGCCGGCCGCACGCCGGGACGCGCGCGCCTGTTCGATATCGATCAGCGTCCCCATGCCCGCTTCGCCCTCCCGATCGCCATGCGCTGCGTGTCCTGCCCTGCTGTTATCGTGTCGTCATGTGCAGTTTCACCGAAGCCCGCCGCAGAGTCGAGTCCGGAGCGCGGCGAATACCGGGGTGCGTCCTGGAATGGCGCGATTCGCCTTCGGCGCTGCATCAACCGCCCTGTCGCCCCGGAGCGTCCTCCGCGACGCTCCTTACGCTGAGTCCGGCGGCTGCTCCCCACCGGCGGCCGAGCCGGCGCCGATCACCGTCACGCTGTCCGTCTCCGGTTCGTAGGTCAGCGTATCGACCTGGAACAGGTCGGCGCCGGTGACCCGGATGAAGCCGGCATCGTCCTCGAAATGGATCTGGTGGATGTCGTGCGGGCCGAACTTGCCGACCTGGCCCGGTTCGAGCCGGTAGGCCCGCGTGCGCTTGATCCTGGCGTGGCCGTCCCGCGAGCCATCGTCGAGGCGGCGGTATTCCGTCATGTCGGTGGCGTTCCAGGCCTGGCCGTAGATCGCCCAGGAGGCGCCGTGGTCGTGCGGCGGCGAGGTCCGGCCGCCGTAGCTCTTGTGGGAATAGACGATGAAGCCCTTTTCCGGGTCGGTGTAGAGCGCGCGATAGCCGTATTCGTCGCCCGGATTGCATTCCCGCGCGACGAAGCCCGGATTTTCCCGGATCAGCCGCTCGAGGTTCAGCCGGATGTTTTCGAGGTCGGCGACGCCGTCGGCACCGTAGGCGCGCCGGTTGTCGGCGCAGAACGCTTCGAAACTGTAGGTCATGGCCGGTCCTTTCGGTGTGCGGCGGGACCCGCCCGCCGGCGTGCCGGGGATGGCGGTCAGGATGTCACGAAACGCCCTGGTTTGTCATGCGCCGCCCGCCGCCGCGCGTGGCGGCCCTATCGTCGTTCGCCCGCTTCCCCACCCGTCATTGTCGTGCCGATTTGACGCCGGTCGGCAGGTCGGTATATCGATCCTGCCGGGCCGGCCGCCCGGACCGGTCGCCCGAACTGGTCGCATCACGAAAGGCGCGTCTGCCATGAAGGTCGGCATTCTCTTCACCTCGCACCCGGACCCGAAGTCCGAACCCTATCCGCACCGGGGCATTCACGAGCGGGTCACGCGCGAGATCCTCGAAGCCGAGGAGCTGGGCTTCGATGCCGTGTGGATTGCCGAGCACCACTTTTCCAACAAATACGGCATCCTGCCGGACCCGTTCAGCTTCCTGTCCTACCTGGCGGCGAAGACGACGCGGATCCGGCTCGGCGCGGCGGTCATGGTCGTGCCGCTGCACCATCCCCTGCGCATCGTGGAGAATGCCGCCTTCGTCGATATCCTGAGCGGCGGGCGCTTCCAGCTCGGCATGGGTTCCGGCTACCGCCCCTACGAGTTCGAGGGGCTCGGCATCAGCTACGAGGAACGGCGCGCCATCCAGGCCGAGGCGATCCCGCTGATCCTCGACGGCTTCCACAAGAAGCGGGTGAACAGCGACGGCCGGTATTTCCGCTTCGCGATGGACGAGACATACGAGGTCTTTCCCCAGCCGGTCCAGCAGCCGCACCCGCCCTTCTTCATGGCTGCCGGCACCGACGGCTCGATCCGCACGGCGGCGCGCAACGGCTTCGGGCTGATGCAGTCCCTGCTGCCCTCGGCCGCCACCATCGGCGAGCATATCGCGCTTTACCGCGAGCATATGGCGGAGGCGCCGGCGCCGCTCGACGCCAACCCTGCGTTCGGCGAGGTCGACGTGGTGCGCATGACCTATGTCGCGGCGACCGACGCCCGGGCGCGCGAGGAAAGCGAGGCCGGCATCACGCACCACATGAAGTCGTTCATGAGCGGTGAGGTCGGGCGCTACCTCGGCGACGTCGCGGAGAAGACGGACGAAAGCGAGTTCGCCTACGAGCGCCTGGTGAAGGACACCATCCTGCACGGCGCGCCCGACACGGTGCTGCGCCGGATCGAGGCGTTCCGCGACGTCGGCGCGACCTCGCTGATGCTGCACTATCCGCCCTATTACGGCCCGGAGCGGACCCTCGACATGCTGCGCCTGTTCGCCGCCGAGGTGCTGCCGGAGTTGAAGCGGATGGATACCGCCGCCCAGCCGCGCCGCGCGGCGGAGTGAGCGTTCAGCAGCCTCGATATTCCGAGACCTTTTTCGACCCCTCTTTGTCGCCCCGGATGGAGCGAAGCGGAAATCCGGGGTCCAGGGGCAACAGGCTGAAGCCTTTCGGGTCGGCTCTGGGCCCCGGATTTAATCCGGGGCGGCATGTTCATATTTTGGGATCGCGTTGGTTGGTCGGCCCTTGAGGGTTTCCATCCGTCCGGCTGCGCCACCGGCGGGAGTGCCCGCACAGCATGGTCAGCAGCATGGTCCCGGAACATTTCAGCCGCCCTTCTCCGGCCGCAGGATGCGGCGCATAACGTCGGTCTTGAGCACGAAGTGGTGGTAGAGCGCACCGGCGACGTGCAGCAGCAGCAGGATGAAGATCGCCAGCATGCCGGCCCGGTGCACCGCGGCCGACGCCTCGACGCCGCCGAACCAGGCCAGCGCGCCGGTGAGCGGCATCAGCAGGATGATCGCGTAGAACGCGAAGTGGACCGCTCTAGCGGCGAAGCGCAGGATCGCGCGCTCCTCGGCGGGCGGAGAGGGGGCGCCGCGCCGCAGCCGGAGCGCGACGCGCAAGAGGGCGAGCAGGAAGACTGCGATGCCGCCGGCGACGTGCAGATCGGCCATCAGGCTCTCGGCCTCGGTGGCCGCCGGCCCGCCCCGGGCTTCCCGGTAGGCCGCATGCATCCCCTCGTGCAGCACGACCTGCGCGACCACCAGCACCGCAATGACCCAGTGCAGCGCGATCTGCGTTGCGGAATACCCCGTTCTGGCAGGCGGCATGGCAAGACCTCGCGGCAGGAATAGCGGCGCCACAGACCGGGACGGGCGCGGCGATTATTGCCGACTATACGCCGAACGGTGCGGTTTCCGGCGGCTACTCCGAATCGCGCATCTGCCGGATGATCTCGGCGGGCGAAACGGTAAGGTTCACGCACTCGCGGCTCGCGATGCGTTCGCGCAGTTCCTCAACGGTCGGGTACTCCGCGACTTTGCGAATTTCGGCGAGCAGGTAGTCGGAAAGCGACATGCCGGCCAGCGCCGCCCGCGCCTCGAGTGTGCGGTGTAGCGAGTCCGGGCGTTGCGGATTTGGATCATTGTGGGCATGTGCATAACATGCTTTCATATAATTTGGATGGCAAGCGCTTGGGCCATACCTTACGCAAAATCCGCCTCCATAACCTCACGCAGCATGAACTGCGCAATCACCAATCATCTTCAAGTTAAAATTAGAACAAAGTAGTTGTTCAAAATATGAAAATGTCGTATAATGTAAAGCTATCTTAGTTTTGGCGCGATGAATCATTTCGCATGCGGCTCAATATTGAACACAAATTGGCGTAGTCCTAAACAATGTTCAAAAAATTACGCAGCATAATTGGTTACATTTTTGGCGTCCTAGGTTTTTTGTTTGCTATTAGCACTTGGGAACCGGAAGTGCGCATCTTAGCAATTGAACAGTCAGATACACCATTGGGTTATGTTGGACTAAAAACTAACGATATCTCGGTAAAACTTTTGGTTAAAGGTATCGATAATGTGTGGTACATTGACAGAAAGGCCATTTCATTAAAGAACATTGGTACTGAGCCGTTACTTGGTTCAGATATTCGATCCCCCATCCATGTTAAGCTAGAAAAGGGCGTAACATTGTTAGATCCTTCGGTTTCATTTTCTACAAACCCGGATGAACAAGAATATAGATGCTACATTAGAGATAATAAATTATATTTTGAATTTGATATTATCGATCCAAACCAAGGCTTCGAATGTCGATTTTATTTGGCATTTACAACAGGAAATAGCATTCTTCCTTCGGAATCAACTTTGCGAATAGTAGGAAGAATTCATGGATGGAGAATAGAGAAGGCCCCAAATAAACGTCCCATGATTTACTTTCTTGTAGATTTTATTGTTTATTCAATTATCGGTGCTTTCTTAACATTGGGGTTGTTGTTCGCTTTCACCAAAGCGCCATTTGGCAAGAGGTTCGACAAATTGACTACAATTGCGGCATCTCATGATAAGCGTATGGGTAAGATCAACAAAAAATATTCGTTACTAAACTCAAAAATGCGACGCCGGGTTTTTCTTAATCAATTTGTTTCATTTGTTTTGATTGTGCTGCCAATTATATTGGCATTTTATTTTGCTACGCAAGGTATAGATTTTTCTTGGAATTTAGCCAAGCAATTTGGTATTGCAATTGATTCAGTGCCTCTATTTCCTAGAACATACTGAATTTAGTGATAGAAATTACAAAAAATGGCGAACAGGTTTTCTGGACAACGCATTTCAAAAAAATTGACTGGCAGAATGGATTTAGTCGAAAATGATCCCTCACCCCATCACAATCCGCGGCAATCCCTCCGCCGGCGGGGGCGGGCGGCGGCCGGGGTCGAGCCAGCCGCAGTTGCTGCAGGTGCGCAATTCCTCGCTGGCGTAGTAGTTGCGGAACACCGGCGGCAGGTCGTCGACGATGCTGCTGAGCTGGAACTCGTCGCGGTGGATGCGGTGGCCGCAGTTGTCGCAATACCATTCGAAGGCGTCGAGATGGCCCTCCGGCCGCTGCGCCTCGATCACTAGGCCGTAGGAGCCGGGCTCCGGCCGCTGCGGCGAATGGCGGGTGTGGGGCGGCAGCAGCAGCACGTCGCCCTCGCGGATCGGCACGTCCTTGATGCGCCCGTCCTCGATGATGCGCAGGGTCATGTCGCCCTTGATCTGGTAGAAGAACTCCTCCAGCGGGTCGTCGTGGAAATCCGTGCGCTCGTTCGGCCCGGCGACGATGGTGACGATAAAGTTGGCGTCCTGCCAGATCTGGGCGTTGCCGACCGGCGGCCTGAGCACCTCGTCATGGTCGGCGATCCACTGCATCAGGTTGAAGGCGGCGAGTCCGGGCATGGTCCTGCTCCGCTGGGTGGCGTTCCGCCGGGTCGTTTGCCGGGTGGGGCGACGGCTTCAACATAGTGTGCGGCCGGCCG